>CAYLMH010000034.1:0-14743 GCA_964385055.1 uncultured Methanosarcinales archaeon | reverse complement strand
AACACAAAAAAAATTAGGGTTTCAAGAAAAACTCAAATGGACATTATTAATTCTGGTTTTATTTTTCATTATGGGAATTATCCCATTATTTGGTCTTGGAGATAACGCGCTTGCACAGTTTGAATATTTATCGATCATTTTAGGTGCAGAGTTTGGATCAATTATTTCATTAGGTATTGGTCCACTTGTCACCGCATCCATCGTTTTGCAATTATTGAATGGGGCAGGAATATTTTCCTTTGACACAAAAACACCAGATGGAAAGAAGATGTTCCAAGGGACACAAAAAGTAGTTGCATTATTTTTTATTGTCTTTGAAGCGTTTATTTACGTGGCAATGGGTGGATTAGCACCAGGTGTTTATTTTAACACAGTAACACAACAATTTACTGCGCAGGGAATTGCTGGAACAACAATCGCGCTTTCTTCTGCAATGATTCTCACATTAAAATTACTTTTAATTCTCCAACTCAGTCTTGGGGGCTTAATGATCATGTTTATGGACGAAATCATCAGCAAATGGGGATTTGGTTCAGGAATCAGTTTGTTTATCGTTGCTGGAGTTTCAAAATCATTAATGGTTCGAGCGTTTAGCTGGAGTACAGGAGTTGCTGCAGGGGAATCACAATATGCGTCCGGAAAAGTGTTACAATTTTTCCAAGCATTGTATAGTGGTGATCCGCAAACCGCAATGAGTGCAGCAGGAATAATTGCAACAACAGTTATTGTTTTCGCGATGGCTGTTTATTTACAAGGAATGAAAATTGAAATCCCACTTTCATTTGGAAGAATCAGAGGCCACGGAATTCGCTGGCCATTAAGCTTTGCATACGCAAGCAACATTCCAGTTATCTTAATCAGTGCATTGCTTGCAAATCTGCAACTCTGGGCACGATTATTACAAAACTGGGGATATCCATTGCTGGGACAAATGAGCCCATCAGGAGCACCACTCTCAGGAATTGTCGCATGGGTTGCAATTCCAGGCGGAGCAAACGGGCTTGTGGGATTAGTTCTCACGCAAGGAACATTGCTTATTGGTTGGAGAGTATACGCGCAAGCATTAGTCTACATGACCATCATCATTGTTGGTTGTATTGTATTCTCGTATTTCTGGGTACAAACTGCAGGAATGGACGCAAAGAGTCAAGCAAAGAACATGATCAGTTCAGGATTACAAATTCCGGGATTTAGAAAAGATGAACGTATTTTAGAGCGATTATTGGAACGATATATTACTCCACTCACCATTATGGGTGGCGCGGCAATTGGTCTTTTAGCATCTATTGCAGACGTTCTTGGAGCATTAACACAAGGAACATCCCTTTTGCTCAGCGTTATGATTGTCTATAAGTTGTATGAAGAAATCGCGAAAGAACACATGATGGACATGCATCCAGCATTACGAAAAATGATGGAGTAAGGGCCAGATGGTTTTTGAGACAATTCTTCAACTGAACTCAACACTTCTTGTGGTTGGTGTAGGAATTATTTTTTCTGTGATTATGGTCTTACTAACAAAATACACAACAGACCAAGATCTTCTCAAGCGTCTTCGCGATGAAATGAAAGAGTTACAAGCAGAAATAAAAATGCTGCAAAATAATCCAAGTAAAGCAGGAGAAGTCAACAAGCGCATGATGGACGCACAAATGAAAATGATGATGCAGTCCATGAAGCCAATGCTTTTTAGCATGATTCCTGCATTCCTTATTCTTGGTTGGTTTAACGCGCATATTGCGTATATGCCTTTAGTGATAGAAGAAGAATTCAGCGTTGAATTAAACTTTTATGATGGCATTGCTGGAACAATAGAACCAATGACGCCAGAAGGAATCACGCTCATAAATGGAGAAGCATATGCCATCAAAGATAACAAAGTGCGACTCGTCTATAAAGGAAATACACCTGGAGAGTATATGCTTCAATATACACTCAATAATGACGCAGGAGAAGTCCTAAAAACATGGGAGCAACAAGTAATTATTACTGCATCAGAAAATGAAAAAGAATATACAGGACCTGCAGTGAAGATAAAAGACGACGCAATGCTCGAAACAATCACTATAAGCAATAGTAAGTTTACGCCATTAGGAAGTGTCAGTATTTTTGGCTGGCATCCTGGATGGTTGGCATTGTACATTTTCACATCGTTAATCTGCAGCATTGGATTACGGAAATGGCTCAACGTCTATTAGAGTAACATTTATAAATCACCCGTTTATCCAATAGAATAGTAAGTAACAAATCATAGAGGGAAAAACAATGGTAGCACCAAAATACAGATCAAGATCAAAGCGACGAGTTTTCGTCCGCACACCAAGCGGAAAAACAGTTATACACTATAAAGATCGCGCTCCAAAAACAGGAACATGTCCTGTCACAGGAGAAAAACTAAAAGGAATGCCACGAGTGTTGCCTGCAAAGCAACAGAATATGGCAAAGTCCAAAAAGCGACCACAACGACCGTTTGGTGGCGTTTTATCCAGCAGAGCAATGCGCCGTGTTGTTATTAGCGAAGCGCGAGCATTGTCACAACTTGAATAATTTTTTATTTTCATAATCATGGAAGAATTCTAAGCAATTCTTCTCTTTCTGCGTTCGGCGACGAGCAGACATGAAGAAACATGAACAAAGAGAAAGGTGGAAAAAATGGCAGTATTTGAAGTAGGAAGAGTCTGCATGAAAATTGCAGGAAGAGATGCACGAAAAAAGTGTGTCGTTGTAGATATTCTTGATAACACGTATGTTATGATTGATGGCGAAACACGCCGAAGAAAATGTAACATTATGCATTTAGAGCCATTGAATCTCGCTGTTGGAATAAAAGCAAACGCAAGCAATGAAGAAATAGTGAAAGCATTGAAAGAAGAAGGAATTGTTTGTGATGTGAAGAGGGACTCAAAGAAAGAACCACAAGCAAGACCAAAGAAGCAGAAAGCAAAGAAAAAAACTGCTGCTCCAGCAAAGAAAGTAAAAGCTGAAGCAAAGCCTGCTGAGAAAAAAGCAGAAGCAAAACCAAAAGCTGCGAAGAAAAAAGAATAATTTCTTTTTTATTTTTCTATATTTTTATTTTCATAATTTATTTTGATTTAAATAAAGATTATATTTCTTACAACCGCTTCCTCACAATCTTCCACAATTCAGTCAAGTTTAATTCAACAGCGGCAGTGGGCATCTCAAGTCCAAACGCAGTCAGAACAGAAGGATGTAATTCTCCAATATACGCAACCTTCAGAGGAAGATCGCCATCTTTCACAATCACACGACCAACTCTGCCAGGAAGGAAACAACCCAACGAATCTTCAACAACAGTATATTCTACTTCAAGCATCCGCATGATATAATCAAGCGCTTGTCGAGCTTCTGTAAAACTCGCTTTCTGATGCGATAAAACAATACCTAAGCGAACACATTCTTCTGCGAGCGCAGCTTCAAAAAACTGCTGCGGATAATCATATTGTTTGTTCTGTCGCAAGGTCTGTAATAAGCACGGAAGTATCCACGAACGAAGCGAGTTATAATCCATACTGACTGGATCTAAAATCTCAAGAACATCATGAGGAACACCCATCTGCACAGTCTGTACAGATTTATCAATTAAATGAAAGTTAGAGACTTCATACATTCCTAAACCAACAAGCAAGGTACCGATTTTATTCTTAAACACTTCAAAAGGATCTTCTTGCGCGATTGTCGCAACAGAAGGAATCACTTCCTCAATGTTTTCATAGCCATACCCAATGGCAATATCCTCTACAAGATCGCGAGGATGCAAGACATCTGCACGATACGCAGGAATCAAGACAGATTTTCCTTTCATTCCATAACCCATTGCTTCAAGATATTTCTTCATATCAGTTTGTTTTAGTTCAAGTCCAACAATCTTATTTGCATACTCAATATCAAGATCCATGCTTCGTGGAGTTAGATCTGGTGTGACAAACTTTTTCGTCCCATATATAATGTCAAGACTGTAAATCTCGCCACCCATATCCGCAAGCATCGTCACAATGATGTTGAGCGCAACAGAAACGTTGGTAAAGTCAATACCACTGCATTCAATAAAAACCTCACGAGTATGAAGGTCAACTTTTCCAGTATCTTGTGAGTTTGTGAAAGGAAGCATGCACATAACATTATCGCGCGCGTCGATGAAAAAAGGATATTTTTTCCAGCCTTCTGTCAAATGTTTGTATTCTTTTGCTTTCGGATGGACCAACAAGACTTCAGACGCAGGAAGAAGTTCATCAAAACCAAGCGGTTTGAATTTTACTTTTTCAGGATCTTTTGCAATGTAACTAATAGGGAAAGCGATATGCTCCAAAGGATAAATGCCGTATGCGGATTTCTTTCGTCCTCGACCATGCGTTGTCGCAAGTTTTTCTTGCACCTGCATGATTTCGCGTATCTTTTCGTCAGTAAATGTAAGATTCTTGACAATCGCGCAAACAGTATATGGACGCATCGTCACAGAAGGATCAACAACAACTTTGTAACCGCTTTTCTTGACAGTGTATTCTTTAAGCCCTGTATCAACACCCAAAAACGAACGCAGTGCGCGAGAAAAACCCTGTTCACTGAGCATGTCTGGTCTATTTGGAAAAATTTCTACAACAACTTCTTTGTCATCAATACTTTCCAAATCTGTTCCGATCATTGCAATGCGATCTTTCAAGTCTTCTGTAGAAAGTTTTTTTCCGAGAAGCGTATCAAGAACTTTTCTGTTGAGCGTGACTGTTGGCATTTATTTCACCCATATTTTCATCTGTTGGAATTGCTTCATATCATTTTTGTAAAGATCACGAACATCTGTTAAATGATAATATTCAGAGATAATGCGCTCAAGTCCAAGACCCCATGCAAGCACAGGAATATCATGACCAAGCAAGGGAACAGTCACTTCTGGACGGAAAATACCTGCGCCGCCAAGTTCAACCCATTGATTTTTCTTAGGATGCCAAACTTCAACTTCAAGAGAGGGTTCTGTGTAGGGAAAATACGCAGGACGTAAGCGAACTTTAGAATACCCCATTTTACCAAAGAATTGACGCAGATATGCCTTTAAGTTTTTGAGATTCGCGTCAGGATCAATAACAATACCATCAACTTGATGAAATTCAAACAAGTGTTTCCAATCAAGCGCTTCATTTCTGAAAACGCGACCAACGTTAAAAAACTTTAACGGCAATCGTTTGTGCAGCGTTTTTGGGTCTTGACCAAGCTCTGCGAGTTTCAGCGCGCTCAAAACAGTGGTATGCGTTCGCAAGAGTACTTTTTGTGCTTCTTCTTCTTTCCACGCAGTCTGCCAACCAGTGCTTCCTGTTTTGCCGCCAGATTCATGAATCTCTTTGATTTTCGCGAAATCTTTTGGAAGTTTGCCGAGCGCGATCTTTTTCCCTGATGCATCTTTGATAAAAAAAGTGTCTTGCATTTGTCGCGCAGGATGATCCTGTGGAACGAAAAGAGAATCAAGATCCCAATATGAGGTCTGGAGAAGTGGACCTGTCATTTCGACAAAACCCATGTCAAGCCAGATTTGTTTGATATACGAAATTGCTTGCGTGACAATATGTTGTTTGCCACCAGAAATAGGCGGGACATTGATCTGAACATCATAATGTCTGAATTCATGATTTTTCCAACTTCCTGTTTGCAGCATTTCTGGGGTGAGTTGTTCAACAAATTCTTTAGTGAGATCAAACGTCAGCGCGGTTTTTCCATGTTCCGTTAAAACAGCAGAGCGAAGTTTAATCACTGTTTTTTTAAGAATATTTTTTCGTGAAGAAAGTTCTTTAAGAACAGGTTGTTCTTGCGCAGAAACATCACGAATATCGCGTGGATATTCTAAAGAAGCGAGGAACTTTTCTTCATCTGTTTTCTGATGCAATGCGTGCTTTCCTTCTTCGGTAAGAAGAACAAGAAGGTCGTTGCCTTCTTTTTTGATTGCGATAAGGTTGCGTCGTTTGAGCAATCCCATGCAAATGGTCCTTTCGTTTTCGTCAAGATCGCAGTTCTGTTGAACATGAGTGATTGGAAGCGCAGTAGTGGAACCTTCAAGTGTTTTAAGGAATCGCTTTTCAGGAAGACCTTTTTCTTTGTAGAGTTGACCATTTTTGTCGAGAGAAATAACTTCTTGGATTTCTTCAGAGAGCGTGACGAGTTCTTTGTTTTGGAGCCATTGGAGTGCGCGCATAACTTCGACTTCTTGAAGTCCTGTAACGCCAACTATTTCGTGAAAAGCAGAGCTTTTTTGGAGTGCGGGAAGCACTTTTCGTTCAAGAGGATGGAGTTTTGCGATAAGTTGTGCAATGTTGACAGTCATAGAAAGAAAGGAACTGTGAAGGTATATAAAAGTTACGAGGGGGAGAGGGTATCATCTCCAAATATGTTGTATTTCCTATCACAAGTGCAGTTTTACATAAAATAACGCGAACTCGCCGCTCGCTGGTATCCCAATCGCAGCAAGCTGCGGGGTATTACCGGCTCGCAATACGGCGAGTTCGCGGGATTACGAAATTGGGTCACAGCAAGCTGTGGGGTATTCGACCCAATTTCGAAATAAATAATAGATTAGGGATTCAAAAGCGCTGTAAGGCAATACACGCACCAGCAGAAATTTTATGTCAGGGGGACCCGTGCAACGCAAAGCATTGCATGGGGTTTTTATTGAATAAATAGAGAAGAAAGAAATAATGAATGAAGTAATGATGAAGAAAATAAGACAAAAAAAAGATAATAAAAATAAAATAATTACTTCAAAACCTTCGCTGCTGGTTTCATATCTTCCCATGCGACGTTGAAGAGATCAATCATTGCTGTTGCAAAGAATGGCGTGTTAATCCAGATCCCAATATCGTAGGTTGGATGAACATCCTGATCATCTAAAACCATGAAGATCATTTCTTTGCCATCAACAATGCAGAATCGTGCTTTGCTGTCAGTGTGGCGAATTTCCGCGACATCAGAAAGATCTTTCACAGCAGCAGCTGTTTCTTTAGTCAAAGGAGCAGCAATACGCACTTTAACGCCACGTTTTTTGACTTTTTCAAACGTTGGTTTTAATCCTTCCACTTTACGAATCAACCCTTGAGAGGTCGTCATCAAAACAACAGATTGCTCTGCGTTTCGAATCGTCAATTCAAGATGATTGTAGAGGTTGTGTCGTCCGCGAAGACTGCCAGAAAGATCAGCGGGTTCAACAAGATCAACCCCTTGCGTGTGCAAGGTATCAAGTTCAGTGATCAATTCTGTGTTTTTCATGTCATCAAGATGTTTAATGCGGCTTTCAATTTCACCTTTCATATTTTTCTTGACCCGCTCAATAACTTCAGATGGGGAAACAGCAAGGTATTTGATTGGTTTCCCGAGTTTCATGACAACGAATCCTTTTTTCTCAAGGCTTTCAAGAACATCGTAGCTTCTGCTGCGTGGAACGTTTGCAATGTCACTAAGCTCTCCAGCGGTGGAAACTCCTCTGGATAACAATGCTGCCCAGATTTTGACTTCGTATAAGTTTAATTTAAAATATCGACGTAGTTTTCCTAACAGTTCTTCTTTTACTATCATAAAACACACCCTCCCTTTTTCCCACTTTTTTTAAAAACTCAAAATAAATGAATAATTTGCTCAAACTTCACCAGTGAAATGCAACATGCAATAACAACCCATGCATAATAAACTGCATTTTTGACTTGGGAGTCGAGACACTGTGAATTTTACAAGTGCTTCTACTATTAAAAGGTTACGTTTTTATAAAATTCAAGGAAAAACCTTAAAGAAGCATCAACATTTTTATATGATTCTGCGTTTATAGACAAAAATGAAAGACAAAGAAGCAGGCAGGTATAGCAGACAAGAACTCCTCAAAGAAATAGGATCAAAAGGCCAAAAACTTATCAATACTGCAAAAGTGATTATTGTTGGTGTTGGCGCGCTCGGAACAACAACAGCAAATCTAGTAGCGAGAGCAGGAGTTGGCACAATAGGGCTCATGGATAGAGATATTATTGAACTGCATAATCTCCAGCGCCAAACTATCTTCACAGAAGAAGACTGCGATAAACCAAAAGCAGAAGTCGCTGCAGCGTGGCTCAAAAAAACAAACAGCACAATAAAAATAGAAGTGTATCCCCTTGAATTGAATCATGAAACAGCAGAGATACTCAAAAACTACAATCTTGTTCTCGATTGTACAGACAACATGGAAACACGATTTTTGATCAACGATTACTCCGTAAAAAACAAGAAAGCATGGATATATTGCAGCGCTGTCGGAACAAAGGGAAGATTGTTCACGATTGTTCCAGGAAAAACACCCTGCTTCCGCTGTCTGTTCGCAGTACCAAAACCAGGAAGTCTGGAAACATGCGATACTGCTGGTGTTCTCAATACAATCACCACAACAATCGCAGCGTTGCAAGTGACAGAAGCGATAAAACTGCTCACCAAACAACAAACAGCAAAAGAATTGCTTGCAGTTGATGTATGGAAACAGGAATTGCAAAAAATACAAGTAAAAAGCAATGCAAAATGCATCTGCTGCAAAAAGAAGAAGTATGAATTCTTAGATGGAAACAAAGAAACAATGTCGATCAAATTATGCGGACAAGGAAGAATCCAGATCAAAGGAAGAATGCCAAATATTCCTGCAATAAGAAAGCGATTGGAGCAGAATGGGAATGTAAAAGCAACAGAATATGGGATTCATTTCGCAAATCAGGAAACAGATTTCTTTTTGTTCAATGATGGTCGATGTTTAATCAAAGCAGCGACAAAAGAAGAAGCGAAGAATGTGTATAGTGAATGGGTGGGGAATTAGGAATGAAAAATGCGTTCATATTTCATGGAACAGGAGGGTATCCAGAGGAAAACTGGTTTCCGTGGTTGAAAGAAAGATTAGAAGAATGCGAATATAAAGTGTTTGTTCCTCAGTTCCCCACACCTAAAAATCAAGACCCAGAACACTGGTTTGAAGTTTTTAGAAAATACGAAAAACAGCTCAATACTGAGACAGTTATAGTTGCGCATAGCGGCGGTTGCGCTTTTCTGTTGAGGTTGTTGGAGAGCATCCAAGTTAAGATCAAAGTTGCGGTATTTGTTGCACCGCCTATAGGAGTTATGCCAATAAAGTATTATGAAGCAGATCGACCGTTTATTGAGAAGCCATTTGACTGGAGAAAAATAAGAAATAGCTCAGATAAATTTCTTGTATTTCATTCTGAAGATGATCCCCTCATTTGCATTGGTAATGGGGAGAAAGTAGCAAAAGAACTTGGTGTTGATTTAGTTAGATGTAAAAATGCTGGTCACTTCAATGCAAAAGCAGGGTACACAAAGTTTGATTTACTTCTTGAAAAGTTGAAATCAACTTTAATATGATAAGAATAAACTGTTATATTAATTCATTCTCAAGAGTAATTTCACCATGCATATCTTCAACCATCTTTTGCTTGATGTCTTCATATTTTGTTTTTTGGGCTAATAACCAAGCCAATTTTACAGTCATGGACTCAATGCTCATGTCATATGCAGGAATAGCTAAATCGTGTTCTCGTAAATATTGTCCTGTTTCGTTTACTTGGAAATTTGAAACACCGCTTGGTGCTTGAGTAGTAACGACTATAGGAATTTTCTTTTTCTTTAAATATTCAAAAGCGGGAAATAAATGACTACTTGGATCGCCTGCCCCAAAGGACCTAAAGACAAAAGCTTTGATTCCATTATTTTCTACTAATGATTGAAAGAGATCAACGGACATACCTGGAACTTCAGTGAGCGAGGCGATGCTTTTTGTATCAAAGTTCTTTTTAACACTTAAGACTCTCGATTGAATTGCCAATGCTTTGTATTTAGATAAATAAGTGATATGTTTTTTCATAGCAGACTCATTAATCCTCATGAATCTTCCAATATTTCCTAATTCACCTGTTTGAAAAGCCTTGAAAGGATCGTAATCAAAATCAGTTCCTTTCTTCACTCTAGACCCAGTGATTATTTTACTTCCAAAAACCGCCATTACTCCTTTAATTTCATGATAACCCCAAACAGCCACTCGCAAAGAGTTGACCAAGTTTGTGACAGAATCTGTTCCTAAATATCCTAAAGGAACCTGAGCTCCTGTGAGAATAACCGGCTTATTGATATTTTCTAACGCAAACGTTAATGCTGCTGCAGTATATCCCATAGTATTTGTTCCATGCAGGATAATGAACGCATCATAGTCATCATAAGTACGTTGGATTTCTTCTATCATCATTGTCCAATTTTCAGGTTGCATGTTAGAACTATCAACATTAAGCAATTCAGTGATAGAAGGAGAGATTTCTATATGCCAATTCTTTTTCACAATATCAACAGAATTTTCCAAAATAACCTTGAAGCTGTTTGGATCTGATTTTACATTTTGTGAAACAGCACTTTTCGCAACATTTCCAGCTACAGTTCCACCTGTAAAAATAATCCCTATTCTTTTGTTGGTATAAGTAGTCATAATGTAACGTTAAATGTGTACATTTATAAATAATTCGTTTTACTAAAAACATGTAAGAAAGAGAGCAAAGTGTTAAACAAACATTAATAAACAAACAAATTCATAGAGAATAAGATGATTGTAACCACATTATTCGTTATAAAAACTGTTGTAACTATTCTCTTTGTTTTGATGCTTTCGTTACTTGCGGAATGGGTGAGCCCAAAAGTGTCTGGAATAGTCTCAGGCATTCCAACCGGAACAGCGATTATTCTTTTTTTCTATGGTTTAGAGCAAGGAACAGATTTTGCTTCTCAAAGTTCGTTATTTAATTTAGTGGGAATGCTTTCTATGCAAGTTTTTATTTATCTTTATTTTAGAGCTTCCGTTAATAATACTAAAATGAATATATTTTTCTCTTCAATCATAGCAACAGGAGGATATTTAATAACAATTTTCTTGTTAAAACAATTTCAATTTAACCTTGTAACTGCCTTGATAATCCCATTAATTTCTATTCCTTTATTCACTTATTTATTTAAAAAAATAAAGAATAGTACCATAAAAAACACAGTGAAACTCAACCAAAAAGTCCTTTTCATAAGAGCGGTTGTTGCATCCATAGTAATCTTGTTCGTAACGAGTATAGCGCAACTTGTTGGTCCGAAATGGGCAGGATTATTTTCTGCTTTTCCAACAACATTGTTTCCGTTAATTTTGATTATTCATAATGCGTACGGAAAAGAACATGTTCATACAATAATAAAAAATGTACCTCAAGGACAATGGGCAATGGTCATGTATATTGTTAGCGTCTTCTTTTTGTACCCTCTTTTAGGAGTTTACTTAGGAACATTAATCTCATATTCAGTCGTTATTTTATATTTAGTTGTTCTTTTCAGAATGCATAAACAATAGAAAACCTTACTCTTTATCCTTCGCAACCATATTCTCAACAACGCGAGCGACAAACTCTGTTTTATCAACAGTGTTCTCAAGAAGATCATACAAATCTTTCAAAATAATGAGTTCGCGTGCATCCCGTTGCTTCACTGCAAAAAGATCTGCCATCGCAAGGTGATAAACATAATCTGCTTCTCGCTCAATGCCATGAATACGAATGATCGCTTTGTTAATGTTGCGAGGCGTATGTAATTGTTCAATCATCGCGTGAACTTCTCTGCAAGAATTATTCACTAAGAGAGCAAATTGCTGAAGTTCAGCATTGGTTTTTATAAGTCGGAAAAGCACCATGCGCCTGGAAACATCACTAATGCTATCCATAATAGTGCTCAGCAAAGAAGCAAGCGAGTGAATGGTTTCCATGTGCACAGTATTCGCGTTGGAACGATTCAAACGCATAATAATAATATGACTTAACTCATCGCAGCGATGTTCTAATTCCTTAATGTCTGCTACCCGCTGTCCTTTTTCTTGATCAGAAAGTTTTTCGTAGGTATCAACAAAGTCTTTGAAAACAGTCGCGCCACGAGAAATCTGGGAACTTAATTCCACAAGCATGCGGAAGAATTTTCGGTCATCAGTAGGAAACAAAAGTTGTCGAAGTTGATTCATGATTCTTTTTCAACAAACCAAAGTATAAAAAGGTTTTTATTCTCGGAAAAAGTGTTATCGCGTGGTGTCGAAAAGAGCACAAAAAGTATTTATAGGGCATTATGTCAAGGAAAGAGAATGAGAAAAATTGGCGTTAAAATATTCCCCAACGGGAAGGCGTTTTATGAGAGCATGGAACCATACATTGACTTTGTAGAAATTATGGCAGTGGAAGGTGCAGAATATGCATGGCTGCAAGAAAGAACAAAGTCTGTTATCATTCATCATGAACATGATGGGTTTGGGATCAATCACGCAAATCCTGCAAAAAGAAAAAAAAATCAAGCAGCAACAAGCTGGGCAATTCATTTAGCAGATAAGTTCAATGCAGAAAAAATTATCGTCCACGCAGGACATATCGAGAACAAAGAATGCTCATTAAAAGAAGCTGCCGCGCAGCTGCAAGCGACGTGGGATAAAAGAATAATTTTTGAGAATCTTATTGCAGTGGCAAATGGACAGTATATGTTCTGTTATGACAAAAAAGATCTTCTGTTTCTGACAAAGACGTTTAAAACAGGAATCTGTTTGGATCTTTCGCACGCGATCATATCTGGGATGGAAATGCACAAAAATCCAGAATATTTTCTGAAAGAGCTAAAGAAACTTCCTATTGTGCATGGTCATGTTTGTGACGGTCATGTAGAAGTGCCTATTGATCAACATATACATATAGGGGATGGAAATTTTCCAGTAAAAGAATATCTCAAATATATTCCTAAGAACAGGGACATAACACTTGAGACTCCAAAGAATATAGAAAAAGCAAAAAGAGACATTGCGTTTTTGAGAAGATATGGATAAAAGGAGAAAAAGAGTAATGAAAAAAGCAACAAAAAAAGTGCAAAAAAGAAAAGAGAAAGAAAACAAGACAAAGAAGCAAAAGCGTCTTCCTGTCACGATTATCACTGGCTATCTCGGCTCTGGAAAAACAACATTAGTGAATCATATTCTCACCAAAAACAAAGGAATAAAATTTGCAGTGATTGTCAACGAGTTTGGAGAAATAGGAATTGACAACGAATTGATTGTAAAGACAAAAGAAGATATCATCGAACTCAGCAATGGCTGTATTTGCTGCCAAGTCAGAGGAGATCTCATCAATATGATCCTCAACATTCTCAAAAAGCACAAGAATATGCAGCACCTCATTATTGAAACATCAGGAGTTGCGAATCCCATTCCTGTTGCGCAGACATTTTTTCTCAAAGAACTCCAACAACTGACAGAGCTGGATGCAATAATTACAGTAGTGGACGCGGATCATTTTGAGCATAATCTCAAACAAAGCAATGGAGAAGATCAAATTAAAGCAGCGGACATCATTCTCCTCAACAAAAAAGAAACAGTGAGCGACAAAAAGCGTGAACATATCACGAGAGAAATCCAAACAAAAGCGCCACACGCGAGAATTATTGAAACAAGCCACAGCAGTATCCCTTTGGAATTGATCCTCAATATTGGGCAGTTTGACGTTAAACGATTTGTGGACAAAAAAGGAAATTGGAAAGAAGAAGATCATGAGCATGATGAATTTGGAAATCATATAGAAAAAGATGGAATCATCTCGTTTATGTTCAAAGCAAAGAAACCATTTGATATCCAAAAGTTTCAAGTTTTTGCGCAAAATTTGCCAGAAGCAATCTTCAGAAGTAAAGGGATCATTTCTTTCAAAGGTCTAGAAAACAAAGCAATCTATCAACAAGTAGGAAGAAGGATTGATGTCAAAACAGAAATGCCATGGAAAAAAGAAAAGAAGCAAACAATGCTCGTGTTTATTGGAAAAGGGTTTGATCCACAAAAAATAGAAGAAGCATTAAAAAGATGCTTTGCCTAACAAGAAAATAGAGCAGAAAGAGAAACAAAAATGGTACAATTCAATCAAGCGCCAATTATTGAAGAAGGAATAGATAGTATTGTCTCAGAGCAGGAAAAAAAAGAACGAATACAAAGAGCGCTAGAGATTCACATGCTGGACAACAGAGAAAAACATATGGCACCGCAGGAGCAAACATTGTTTTCTTTTACGCAAGGAGATCCGAATGCAGTGATTGGAAAAACGCATGGCTTTGGACAAGCGATGGAAGAAGAAAAGAAAACAAAGTCCATTGAACAGCAGCGTCAGGAACAGCAACAACAGCAATGGCAGAGTTCTGGACATAAAACTGCGGCAGCGCCAGTGAGAACTTGTCCATGCTGTGTCCAGTTTTTGCAAGACACGTTTCACATGAGCGACAAACAGGCAAATGAGTTTGTAGGCGGAGCAACAGGGGGTCCTGTGGGATATGGGAGCAACACCGCAAGTGAAAGTTATGGCGCAGGAGCAAGTGGAGAGTACAGCGGAAACTCGAGTTCAGGAAGTTACAGTAGTTCTTCTGGCGCAGGCTATAAACCAAATGACGAAGACAGTAATTACTTTGGGAATAAAGGTGGATATCAGCCGTAAAAAGCAGGAATATTTTTAACTATAAAAGCCTTTCTTAGTCAAAAAACAACTTCAATTTTATCTTTAGAAACAGGATAGATTTTCACATTATCTTTATAGCTGATGCCGGTAAATTTTACAATCTCAGGAGGCAAACGTAGAACCAAAGAATTTCCTGATTTTGTCACTTGCGCTTGCTTTTCTAAGCCAAATCATTTTTTCTTTTTCACTTC
>CAYLMH010000033.1:0-15175 GCA_964385055.1 uncultured Methanosarcinales archaeon | reverse complement strand
CTTTTTCTGGGTCTCCAAGACTTGCGAGAACAATTCGCTTTGCGTGAATTTTTCCTAATGTTAATGTAGTACATGTTTTGTTGTTGACGTGAAATTCATCATCGTCGTGGACTATTTTTGTTAACGCGTCATTGAAAAGCGTGTCTATTTTTGTATATGCTTCTGTTTTGTTTGTTATATTTTTGAACAAGGGAATAATGAGTGTTCCAGCTTCTATGTGTTCGATTGGTCCTGTTTTTATGCTGACATCCATGCGCTGCTCACCTGCTTCAGAAGTAAACCATTTCATGAGAAATTGACAATCTGTTCAACTATTTAAAGGTTGAGAAAATGGGTTCTTGGTTTTGTTATTGCATTATTATGAAGAATTACAAATTATAATTACACATCATAACAGTATGGTTACTTGAAGCGTCTGGTGTTCCTGATGCAAACGAAACACTGTTTCCTGCACCATCATTAATATATCCGTTTGCTGCGAAATCCCAATTGACCCCTGGTGAAGATGATGATGGGCTTCGCAATGAAAGATTTGGTGCGCTTCCTGCAATTACATCAACAGAAATCATCCATTCTATTGTTGTTGCGTCAAACGCAGGTGAAAATGCGCAATCATTATCCGTGCCGCTTGTGCTATATATTCCTCCGCTCACTGATCCTGTACTAAAACAGCCAACACTTGAACTAAAATCTTCTTCAACATACGTTACTGCATCAACATCAAGAAGCACGTTATCAAAATATTGTCCTGAATGTCCTAAACGAATCGTGTCAATAGAAGTCATTTGACTCGGAAATGATGTATTTACCTCTGCTTCTAATACTCCATCAACATAAAGGCAAATATTTGATGCGCAGGTATATGGACATGAAGTTGGTTCGATCACTTCAATAGTTGCACTGCTGTCGTTTACGGAATTTCCTGCAGTGTCTGCTCCACTTACACTGATTGTGTACGTTCCTTCAGCAAAATTGTTTCCATTGATCGTAGAAGAAACAAAACAGTTGCTTCCAGAATCATAAGAAAGAGTTTCAACAACAGTATCAATTGTTCCTGTCACAGAGCCTCCAAGAGCAGTTCCGTCTGTTTCATCACTAAAACATGCATAAAGCATAAATGATTCTGTACCATTGTTCAGTACAGAAGATACATCTGTATACACAGAGGTAATTGTTGGAGCAGTTTGATCGCTTATTGCAGGAGTAACAACAGTTGTTGTAGTATTTCCTGTTGTATCAAACGCATCAATGGTGAACGTGTATGTTCCTCCACTTACTCCTGATACAGGGATACTTGCTTCATAAACATCGCCGCTTGTATTTACAAGTGTGTCAGAACTTATTGTTGAATTGTACGTGACTGTTCCTAACGCAGTTTCATCTGTTACTGTACAAGAAATATCAATTGCGGAAGAACCATCATTCGCGCCATCTGTTGCACTGCAAGACAGCATCGGTGCATATGCATCTGTTATTGTTGTGGTTACTTCTGTTGTTGTCACATTTTCTGATCCATCTCTTGCTTCAATACTGATTGCGTATTCTTTTGCTTGAAGTCCTGTTGCATTAAGGGATGTTCTGTAGCTTGTTCCGTCCTCTGTTTCAAGTTCTCCTGCACCAAGATCAGACGTGTACAAGACAGAGAGAAGTTCATCATCATCATTCGCAAGGCAGAGAATATCAACAAGTTCCGAACCATCATTCTTTCCGTTTGTCGCAGTACAGGTTAAAGACGGCGCAATTCCGTCATAAATAGTAACTGTTCCCGCTGCAGTTGCTTCTTGTCCAACGGTGTCATATGCACTCACTATAAAATTAAGTGTTCCTAAAGAAAAATCCGATGCACTGTATGTAATGCTGTAGGTATCTGTTCCTATCTTGCTCATTTGCTGCGGGGTTTCTAAGATAGTGCTTGTTACAAAATCAATTCCTTTGTCATCTGTAATTACTGCTTCTAATGTAAACTCTTCATTACTTAATGTAGGATCAGGGCTAACTGTAACTGTGTATATTGTTGGAGCAAGATCTACACTGTATGTGTCTCCTGTATCGCTAGTGTCATTTGTATCTGTTTGCGCTGTATCACCTGTCTCTTCTTTTTGTTCGTGCGCAACATAATCAATAGTTGTACAGCCTTCTGCAAAAAGGGAGAGGATTCCAAACGTTATTTGCTTTCTCATTTTCTTTACTCACTATTTTTATTACACATCATCACTGTATGATTCTGACTTGTATCAGGGGTTCCAAAAGTAACGTTGTTGAAATTGCCATCATTAATGTAGCCTCCTGCTGCAAAATCCCAATTGACTCCAGGTGAAGCATATTCAGTACTGCGCAACGCGAAGTTTGGTGTACTCCCCGCGAGAACGTCTATGGAAACCATCCACTGTGCTGTTGTTGCATCAAATGTTGGTGAAAAAAAGCAATCATTGTCTGTTCCTTCACTCACATACACTCCACTTGCAACATTGCCTGTTGTAAAACATCCTCTTGTTGCGCTAAAGTCTTCTGAGACAACACTTGTTCCATCAACAACTAAAGAAAGATTGTCCACATACTGACCTCCATATCCTACACGAATGACATTGATAGCACTCATTTGTGTTGGATATGCTGTGTTCATTTCTGCTTCTAGTGTTCCGTCTATGTATAAACAAATATTTGAAGAGCAGATATGTGGACAAGTATCAGGTTCTTTAATTTCAACACTTGCAGAACTATCTGTTGTTGCAAGTATTCCATCAGATGCTGTTACCTGAAGCGCATACAATCCTGGAGCAAAAAGACTTCCTAAATATGAAGGAGATTGATATATGCCATCTCCATCATCATCTGTAAGCACCTGAATGATTGAATCAATTGTCAGTGACGCATTTGTTACACTAACATCATCTGTTATTGTTGCTGTTACTATAAATGAATCTGTTCCATAATTAAAGACAGAGTTTGGCGTTGCAGCGACATTTGTAATGATCGGTGCAGCGTTGCTATATCCTGAATCAGCTGAATCATTTATTTCTATAGAAGTATCATTGCTTCCATTCTCTTTTGTAGGATGGCCTGCGTAGTCAAAACTGACACAGCCTGTTACAATTTGTAGAGGAATAGTTATCATGTTTCTTCTTCTCAGAGAAGTAGAATTCAGTTTATAAACTTTACTCCCTAAGCGTAACGAAAATATTATAATTCTTCAATTCCTTTTCTCTCAGAAAATCCTGTTTCTAGCGAATGCCAATGCTGGATACTCTTTTCTCCTATTTTCCAGCAGAGGAATATTTCTTTCCCTTCTTTGGTCTTGCTGTAAAAATCAACAAGCCCTTGCTCTATGTCTTTGACATAACAGCCATGCGAGATAATCGCATCGAGATGACTATAAATCGTAAGGTAGAGCTTGTGATATTCCTTCGTGTAACGAATGTTTTTTGCGTGCGATAGAAATTCATCATTGAATTCCAGCTCAATGCTCAACAGAAGTCGTAGCGCGTCGAGCAATCGGTGTACTTCTAGAATGTGCTCTTCAATTTGTGGAAGAAGAAGATTTGCCTGTTCCACAGAGAAGTGCTTTTTTCCTGGAAGATGCAGGGATGTTTGCAACTCTTCAAGTTTCGGAATCATTGCATTCTTTAGGTGTTGCTTCTATTTATTGGTTGTTGTTTTGTTCATTCTTTTTAGTTTATTGTCTTGTACGTTTAGTTCCTTTCTACATTTTAACAAAACCCCATGCAATGTTTCGCGTCAATTCTTTCGCCAATTGGAAGCGAGATCAGGTACGACACTCACTCCGTTCGGTCGTACGCTCAACGCATGCTCTTATTCGCACTGATGGTTCATGTTGTTTGTGCAATTGGTCCCCCTGACATTTTTTGCTTTGCGGGTGCGTGTATTTTGTTTACTGCTCAGCTCCTCCTTGCTTTGCTGCTTCATGAATCGCCTGACAGTCCTTGAGAATCCCCATGCTATTATTAATTTTTTATAACGGATTGAGAATATAAACAATGAATCGAAAAATAACGAGAAGTTAAATGCTATTATAATATTTCTTCAACAATAACGCATCCTGCTCAATGTTTGGACTTTCGCAGATCAAAACTCCTGCACAGTTAAATTCTTTGAGCGTTTTGAGAAGATCCTTGTAATTCATGTCTGATTCTTCTAGCGGAAGATGGTTTCTCTCTCCTTTCTCAGAATAATTAATGCCCGCAAGATGAATATGCATTTCCTTAAGCGCTGTTTTTCCCAACGTTTTTTCATAGAAACTCAGCATTTCATGGAACTCGTCTTTTGTATTTAATTTCCCCCCAGTTCTCGCGTGCAGATGCGCAAAATCAATACAAGGAAGTACTTGATCAAACTCTGCGCTGAGATTGCACAACTCTCTCAAATCTCCAAACTGCGTAGGCTTGCCTGTTGTCTCTGGGCGAACCCAGATTTTGAGTCCTGCGTCTTTAACTTGCTGCATCACTTCTGTCATGTGTTTTTTTACAGTGTCATAGACTTTTTGCGGATCTTGCTTTTGATAAAACGCAGCGTGAAACGTCATGCTATACCCTCCACACGCATTCGCGACTGTCGCAGCATTGAGAATTCGTTGGATGCTCGCAGGAATTTTTTCTTTTTCTAATGAAGCGAGATTGATGAAATACTGCCCGTGACAGGTGAGCGCGACTTCACTTTCTTGTGCAACTTTTTTTATTTCTGGTGCTTTTTCGAGTTTGATGTTGACTGATTGCACAAACTCGAGTTCCATTGCGTCAAGACCGAGCGTGTTGACTTGTTGTATTCCTGTTGCAGTGGACCGTCCTTTTTGCGGGGTGCTTAATGGAATACCGCTTGTCCCAAAGAGAAGTTTGTTGAAGGTCATTACATTTTATATCTCCTTTTTGTTTATATACTTTTTTATAGTGAATTGCTTTAATATGTTTCGAATATACCCCGGGTTTAGTAACCAGTGGACAAAGTTCACTTTCGTTTTTTTTGAAGGCGCTATATTCGTAACATGCTCAAGAACCACCTCGATCATGCCACCTATCTATAGCGACCAAAGGGAGCGGTGATCGGTGGTTCTTGACAATTGGATGTTGTCCAGTCGAAAAGCAATTCACTTATTATGGGAAAACTAATGGAAACGGATTTTAAAAGTTCCGAAAATTAATGTTTTCCCATATAGTTGAATCCAAAAACTACATAAATACCATTTTTCTAAAAAGAGTTTGCATGAAAAAAATACTCTTTATTTTGTTTCTTGTCTTCATTATTTCTCTTCTCTCTTGCAGTGAGCAAGATGATTCTTCACAAATTGAGCAGAGTCAAGGTCCTTGCGGAGATGGGACTTGCGATGCTGCTGAACAAGAGGATGCGACACTCTGTCCAGAAGATTGCGGATCTGCGTCTTCTGAAGATGTAGAAGAAGATGATGGTACAACAACTGAAGCAGACTCATGCACACAAACAAGTCAGATTTTTCCACTAAACGAAGCAGAACAGCTTGCAAAAGATGGCACGCCTATTACTCTTTATGTTGCGACAAGCGATGATGGAATTACTTTTGGAGATCCAGAAGTATTTATTGAAGGTGGCGGTGTTCCAAGCATTACTACTGGAGAAGATGGAACGCTTGTTGCTGTCTTTCAATGGTTTCCTGAAGAATATGATCCGCAAACGCATAACAAAGTAGGTGTTCGAATTTCTCAAGATAATGGCACAACATGGTCAGATCCTCAAATTATTTGCCTTACAAACTTTCCTGATGATCTTCAGGCACCGTACGATCCCACATTAACCACAACAGAAGATGGCATGTATCGTCTCTTTTTCACTACCCACGTCCTTGGCATGGATGTGCAGTTCTATTATGGTTCTGCGCTCTCTGAAGATGGCATTCATTACACCTTTGAGGAAGGACAGCGATTTGTCTATGGAAATGAAAGTGTTGTTGATAGTTCTGTTGTTCGTGTTGAAGACAAATGGTATATGCTTGCTCCTTTAGCAAAACAAGATGGGAAAGCAATAGATGCAGTGTCTACAGATGGACTTACTTTTGAAGCATCTTCCAGCAACAGAAATGAAATTCAGCATTTTGCTTGGGTAGGAAATATGGTCAATGTTGAAGGAACTATTTCTTTCTATGGTAATGGTTATTTCAGCAGCACAGAAGATGGAGAAGATTGGACTGCGTTGCAGGCACTTCCTATGAAAACAGGAGACCCAGGAATTACTTACGCTTCTGATGGGACTTATTTCATTATTTACCCTGAAGAGAATAATTAGCTCTTTTTTCCTTCTTTTCTGCTTTGGTGAAAATCTCCACTTCGTTCCGATTAGCAGCTTCAAATTCCTTGCTTTTCTCATCAAAAGAGTTGACATCCCCGTAAGGGACAACCCCCTGTCAACTTTGCTAAGATAATTTAAAGGAATTTGACCGATGCTGCTAATACATTTTCACCAAAGCCCTTCTTTTCCAAAGATATAAATATCTCTTTCTCTATGAAACCATACTGTGGCAAAGAACTATCTCTTTCATAGAAAAACAGAATCACTTCGCGAGATAAAAGAAGTCATCAAGCGGCTTCCTAAAAAAGATGAAGCGCTCTGGATTGATATTCATGAAAACAGAGATGACTTTCTCGCGATAAAAGATCTCTTCAAATTGCATCCGCTCACTGTTGATGATTGTCTCAAAAAAGAAACACGGATTAAGTTGGAAGTGTTTGACAATTATCTGCTCCTTATTGTTTATGGTATCAACGTCAGCAAAGGTGGCATTCACATTCAAGAAGTTGACTTTATTCTCGGCAAAAATTTTGTCATCACCAACCATCTGAACGACATTGAATCCATTATTCAGCTGCAAAATGATCCAAAAACACTCCAGAAATTACTGAATAAAGGTCCAGAATTTATTGTGCAGTACATTATGGATAGACTTATTGAATCTTTTTTTCCTGCAATTGAAAAGATTGACGAGGAAATTGATTCCATTGAAACAAAGATCTTTCATAAGGCAGACGCGAACACGCTTGCGCGGCTTTTTCGCTTTAAACAGCATGTCATGGATTTGAAACGACATACGGGAAATCATCGCGAAGTAGTCAGCTCCCTCGCAAAAAGAACTGTTCCTTTCCTTTCTCCGCGCTCTGAAGTCTATTTCCGCGATCTTTATGATAAAGTTATTCGCGTTTCTGAGTTTATTGAAACACAGCGCGAAATTGTCGCGAACATTGTTGAAACGCACACTATTGTGGTTTCCAACAAAATGAATGAGATCATTAAAGTTCTGACTATTATCACGACTATCGCGATGCCAATGACCGTTATAGGAACACTTTATGGTATGAACTTTGATTACATGCCTGAACTTCATTGGAAATGGAGTTATCCTGTTGCCTGGGGCGTTATGATTCTTCTTACCATTGCAATGGTTTATTATTTTAGAAGGAAAGAATGGGTTTGATTTTCTTAAACATTGTAAAAAAATAAATTTTTAAAAAATAATTAGAAATTTATTAGAATCCCTTTACTTCTGCTTCAGGCGCTGCTTCCTGTTTTCGCTTCTCAAACTTTACTGTTGATGGCGTGATCATAAGCAAGTCATTGCTTAATGCACCAAGACCCCAGCGCATTTCTTCACACTTCTGCTTCAGTTTATTGCTGAGCATCTTGAGTCCAGTAAAATCACTGTTCTTCAGCATCGATATATCTAAAACAACAATGCTGTTGTTTCGAACCATATCAAGAATAGTCTGATATTCCATATCTGATTTGAGTTTGTGCACTTTTACTGTCAGCTGTCCATGCTTTCCTTCTTCAAGCTGTTTCATCTGCTGCTCACTTAAGTCAACAGTAACATACTCATCTTCAAAATTCGATGCACTGGAGGTCTGACCATAAGAAGCTCCGTTCTCCTCAACACCTGCAAGTCTGTCCAAAAATCGCGTCAACACTCTCTTCATAGGAAACACCTCTACATATACTAGAGAATTCAGAAATTATAAAGTTATTGATCTCTGCTTGAAATTACTTGCTTGCAGGTTTTACAGCAGTTCGCTTGATGTCAATAGGAACAACTCCTTTTTCAAATTCAAGCTTCGCAATTTCTACTGGGTTAAAGCGGATAGCTTCAAGGTCTTTCTCAGAAAGATCAATGTTAAACGGAGCACCCATTGCAATCTGCAACGCGCGAGCACCAATGATTCGTGTTTTCTCAAATCGTGTGTATTTCATGATCTTCTCCTCCAAGGATTAGTCTATAATTGTCTTATTGATTCAAAAAATGGCTGTTCATTTATATATTTTCTCGTATTCTCTATTGGAGGTGGTGTGTTTAGAATACCTCTGCTTCTACGCAGATATCTTTGCCTACTTGCGTATAGCTCACATTGGTGAGCCTTATTTCTTTCTCCATCAACTTCTGTGTTGTTTCAAACACAGGTACCCCTGTTCCATATATCTTTGGCGCAATAAAAAAACAGACTCTATCTATGAGTTTTTGTTCTAGGCATGCGGCGTTTACTTCTGCACCGCCCTCTATAAGGACAGAGAGAATGCCTAATTCAGGAAGTTTTTTGAAGACTTCTTTGAGCGCAACATGCGTCCCTTCTGTGATAATAAAACGTACTCCTTTTTTCTCCAATGCTTCTTGCTTTTTCTTATCCCTTGCTTTTGTTGTGGCAATAATGACTTTCTTGTTTTCCAAAACTTTTGCGTGTAAAGGAATCTTTAGTTTGCTGTCTAAAATAATGGGAATCGGTTGTTTCTTACAGGGAATTCTGCAGTTGAGCAGCGGGTCGTCACTCAGAATTGTTCCAATTCCAGTCAAGATTGCATCATGGTCTCTTCGTAATTCATGCGCCTTGTAATGGGATTCTGGAGAGGAAATTGTTGCTCGTGTCGCAGGCGCGGGCGCGATTTTTCCGTCTAAAGTCATCGCGGTTTTTAGTGTGATGTATGGTCTTTTCTTCTTCTGTGTGTGAAAAAAATGTTTGTATAACGCTGCGCATTCTTTTCCTAAAATTCCTACATTTACCGTAATTCCTGCCTGCAGTAACGCGGTTATTCCGCTTCCATTGACGAGTTCATTCTCGTCTCTGCAGCCAACTACCACTCGCTTTATCCCCGCGACAACTATCGCGTCAACGCAGGGAGGTGTTTTTCCAAAATGGCTGCAGGGTTCTAAGGTGACATACATTGTTGCGCCATCGGAGAGAGTTTGTTTTTGTTCTGCGCTTTTGAGCGCCTGAATTTCTGCGTGGGCTGCTCCAGCTTTTTCATGAAAGCCTTCGCCGATGATCATATTATTTTTGACAATGACTGCTCCCACTTGCGGATTTGGCGCAGGATACGCTTTCTGCGCAAGCTGAAGCGCGTGTTGCATATAGAAAAGATCTGCTTCATGCTCATCGTGAAATTTGCTTTTGCTTGGTAATTGTTTTTCTTGTTTCTTCATTTTCTTTGTTCTCTTGTTTGTGTTTCACATTTTTTTGTTCATACATTATTTAATAAATGTCCCATCTTTTCTTTCTTTGTCGTGAGATATTCTTTGTTATGCATTGTTGGTTCAATTTCTAAAGAAACTCTGTCCACAACATGAATTCCACTTTTGTTTAACACTTGTATTTTTTCAGGGTTATTGGTCAACAGTTTGATTGTGGTTATATTCAATGTTTTCATGATTTCTATCGCATTTGTGTATTCTCGTTCGTCTGGTTTAAATCCAAGTAATTCATTCGCTTCAATCGTATCAAATCCTTTTTCCTGCAGATGATATGCTTGTAGTTTTGGAAGCAAGCCAATTCCTCTTCCTTCCTGACGCATGTACAGAATAATTCCAAGCCCTTCTTTCTCTATTCTTTGCATTGCTGCTTTGAGTTGATCGCCACAATCACATCGTTGTGACCCAAGAATATCTCCTGTAAGGCATTCTGAGTGGATTCGCGTAAGAATGTTTTGTTTATGTGTTGGATCTCCTTTGAGAATGGCAAGATGCGTGATTCCTGTTTTTTCTTCTTCAAAAGGAATTGCGGTAAAATCTCCATACTCGCTTGGAAGATGGATTGCGTTATGGCGAATGAGCGTGTGTGTTGATATTTTTTCTTCATTTTCCTCTTCTTGTTTTATGTCATTTTTCCTTTCTTCTCTTTCTTGTGTTCCTTGGTTTTCTTGTATGTCCGCAACAAGTTCTTCTATTGAAATGATTGGAAGATTATATTTTCGCGCGAATGTTTGGAGTTCTTCTCCGCGCATCATGCTTCCGTTAGGATTCATCAATTCTGCCAGCACTGCGATGGGTTTTCTTTTTGCGAGCTTGCAGAGCTCTACTGCTGCTTCTGTATGTCCTTGTCTTTCAAGAATACTTTCTTTTGCTTGGAGTGGAAAGATATGTCCTGGTTGCGTGAAATCTTCTGGCTTTGTGTTTGGATCACAAAGCGCTTGAATTGTTTGGTATCTTTCTGCTGCGCTGACTCCTGTTTTTGTTTCTTTTGCATCGATGGAGACAGTGAACGCGCATCCATGGCGTGCAGTGTTGTTTTCTACCATTAATGGGATTTTAAGTTTGTTTAAGATATTTTTTTCACAGGGGACGCAAATGATTCCAGATGTGTGTTGGAGCATAAACGCGATGTCTTGCTCTTTGATTGTTTCTGCGGCATAGATCAAATCTGCTTCGTCTTCTCGATCGTTTGCATCAGTGACGATTATAGGTTTGCCTGATTGGAATATTTTCAGTGCATTCTCTATTTTTATTGGGATTATTTCTTTTTTATTTTGCATATCTTTTTTCCTTTTCTATTTTTACAACTTCTATAAAACCCCATTGCTGCGCATTGGGTCCCCCTGACAGTCAGGGTTTACTGGTGCGTGTTTTTGTTGTTGAGCGATTACAGAGCAATGAAACAGCGATCATATTTTATTTAATGTCTCAATTAACTCAACAACCGCGTCAACGCCATGCTTCGCATAACTTTCGTAGCGTTCTATTGCTTGCTGCTTGGAAACATTATGGCCTATAATACTCAACGCGACAGGTTTTTCGTATTCTAAAGTGAGGTTGCTGATTTGTCGCGCTGCATTATCAGCGACATGCGCGTCATGGCTAGTTCCTCCACTGATCACCACACCGAGCGTCACAATTCCTTGAATATTTTCTTTTTGCAGCAATTTCTTTACTGCAAGCGGCATGTCGAAGACGCCAGGAACATGGATGATTTGCGCAATATGGATGTTTTTTTCTTTCGCGCGTTTTTCCGCGACTTTGACCATCTCCTGTGTTATCTCTTCATTAAAATCTGCGACGACAATTCCGATTGAAATGTGCGTCTTGTCTTCTGTATTTGTAATTATTGTGTTTTTGTTTCTGGTCATCGTACTCACTCCAAACTTCCGACATGCGATTTTCCCTGCCGTAATCCTTTTCCCGCGAATGGTGTTAATGCGGTTCTTCCTTTCAGTAATGCGATTGCGTTCTTTGCGTGCTTGTATGCTCTGTCGTGCGCAAGCGCAACAAGCTTTTTTGGATCTGCTTCTTCATCTGCGTGCGCGAATACTTCGAGAATGTGTTTATTGGTCATGAGCATTGCGTGCTGGATGCCAATGGATGCTTCATGTGCGCATTGTTTGTCAATCGGCATTGGTCCAGGCATGCCTAACGCAATTGCGATATCGCACTTATTGTTGGTGAGCATGGATTTGCACGCAACTGCGAGGTCTTTGATTCCAGGAACTGTGTAGCGGATAATTTCTATTTTCAATTCTTTGTCTTCTTTCTGCGCATCGTTAAAAGCTTGCTCTACTGCTTTATACATATCCATTTGCGCAAATGTGGTATCTGCGACGCCGATTCTCCAAGTTATGTTCATTTATTTCACCGGTTTTGTATTCTTTTTTTAATTCGCCTTATTGCTTTTGAATCCCTATGTTTTTTTATTTTTTTAATAATGGATGAATTGTGTAGTAGGACTTCTCTGATGCGCGTGTATTATTTTAGGCGATTATTTTACCTTTCTGCGCTATTCTTGTCATTTTTTATTTTCTCTTTTGTAAACTTACTGTATCGCAATTTCCTTCCCATTCTCTAGTTTCAGGCTTGATCGTAAATTTGCTGCTGCTATAATTTCTATTGTCTCAAGCGTATGCGTTGTTCTGTCAGGAACGATCACTGCGCCTGCAACTTTTTTCGCTATAAGGATAGGATAACACTTTAAGCCCCCAAACGTTCGTTCTTTTGTTTGAAAGCCACTGATGTAGAGCTGTTTCTTTGCCGCGAGAAATACTGCTGCTGTATTTTTATCCACTGCAAGATTTAATGTTCCTGGATATGGCGTGAAGTTCAGCAGACTTTGGAACTGCTGCTTGTACTGCTCCTGACTCATATAGAATTTTCCTTCTCCTAATCCGTCTTTGACAATTCCTGTAAGGTTTGTTTGCTGGCTTAGAATTTGTTGGAGCTCGCCATGCAATGTTCGTAATTTTCCTTTTCCCTTTTCTGTGAGGTTTAATGTTACTCCAATTGGCGTTGTTTGTTTCTTGATACTTCCTTCTTCATCGAGCTCTTGCAATTTTCTCGAGACTGTTTGCTGCGAAATATCAAGCTCTGCCGCAAGTTGCACTGTTGATGATGTTAAGGTTCCGTGCAATCCTGCTTTGTTTGCGATGTAGAGGAGAATAGGGAGGTCTTTCATGCTTCTTTGGATTTTCTAACTACTTATAAATGTTATGCAACTTAGAAATGAGTAACTCGCTGATTTCTTGCTCTGTCAGAGAAATCGAAAATATTAAATAATACTCTTTCTAAAACATAGATATGGCAAAGAAAAAGGTTTCTTCAGTCTCTCCAGACAAATTTTTTATGACTCTCGTTATTATCGTTGCTATTCTTGGAATCTTTGTCATGATTGTTTATGATACTGACATTCTTTCTCTTCGAAAAGAAGACACCATTATAGGTCAGGCGTTAAGCGTTAAGAAAGGTACAACAGGAACTTCAGGTTCTCTCACCTTGGAAGAGCTTACTTCAACAGTTTCTTCTAACTCTTTAAAAACAGCATCTCAAATCGATAAGCTCGAAGAGCGCATTGTGGATTTGGAATCTAAGGTAACAACCTTAGAAGGAACTATTGATGACTTAACAGATGGTTCTTCCAGTTCAGAAAGTGGCTCGTCGGGAAATTCCGCTAAACCTGGCGAAGGCGCTTACTCATAACATTTTCTTTCGAAAAACCCAAAGGTTTATATAGAAAAATAACAAGAAAAGAGGAAATCATTTTCAAAATGAGGTGTTATTATGGGAAAAGAGGATAAAACAAATACATATCTTTTAGCGTTAGTAGGAATTGTTGGCTTTGTCGCGGTGGTTGTTTTAGTGATGAACGTAGCAGGATCTTCCAGCGATTTAGCAGGAGAAGCGTATTCTGCGAAGACAGTAAGTCTTGGTTCTTCAGGATTGAAATCGTGGAATGTTGAAGACTGTACTGCTTGTGATGATGGTAGCTTATACTGCGGTAGTGGCGCTGTTGTTTGCCCTATGCAAGGATAAATACTTTAAAAAAAGAGGTGTCATAAATGGCTAAAGAACAAAAAACAAATTTGTATTTACTCTCGATTGTCGCAATCGTTGCAATTGTGGGTATAGTAGTATTGATTTTGAACAGCGGAGCAGGAAGTGTTTCGTTGAGCAGTGATGATTTGAGTGGGGAAGCGTATAAATTATCCATTGCAAAAACTACGCTTGGAGAAAGCGGTTGTAGTCCAGCATGCCCTGCAGGTACTGCTTGTGTTGGTGGTGAATGTTATTCTTCTACTACAACAGGACGATATACAGGCACTGTTGCAACTACTTAATTCTTTTTTACTTTCTTTTTTATATTTTTACTAGTATTGTTTGAGGACAGGAATCACTTGTTGTTTGTTCTCGCATAGCTTCATATGTTTGTCCTGCAGTCCGAAGGCAATATTGTTTTTCTTTGTAAATGAATAGTGTCCTTGGAACTACTCCCATTTCTACAGTAGGGGTGAACTGCTCTACCCCTTCTTCAGGCATTTCTCCACTTAGTTCCTTTGTAGGATTCAGCTGATGCAAAAATTCTTTGTATGTTCCATGCTCACTGTCTACAATAAAAAAAGGGTATGAAATTGTATCTTCAATTACTTTTCCATTAATCGATGGAAATTTCTTATAGTCTGTTGTAAAGCCAAATACCGGAATTGCATTTTCTAAGGCAAGCCGTTCAAGGTCAGGAAGCTCTTCCATACAGGGAAAACACCATGGTTCAAACCAATTGAACACAGTCGTATTATCCAGTGAAGCAAAGAAAATTCTCCTCTCTTGGTACTGTTTTTGTTTTGCTTCTTCTTCCTTCAATACAAAAGAATATTTCTGACCATATGTTTCTGAAGAAGGATTCTTGTCTACAAACGTAAACACATTTGGTTGATTATTCTCGATAAAGGGGCTTATAAAACTGCTTTCTCTCTCTCCTTTGTTTCCGAGTTCAGGAAACTCTTCCAACAGATTTCTTTCTGTACAACCATATAATACTACAACAAGTGCTCCAATGCTTTTATTCATTCGCTTTAGAAGACCTGCATCATTTATAAATTTTACTCCTATTTGGTGACAATCTTTTTGGTCTTTTTTTCGTATCTCCATAATACCACAATTGTGCATAAGGAGAGGATGAGTAAGCTTCTCCGTAATCCACGTACTCCAAACGCAAACTCCACAGTATGCCTTCCCTCTTCTACTGGAATAGCCATAAAATTTGGGCTTACTTGTATCCAAGAAACTTCCTTATCGTCAATGTATGCTCGCCAGTCTTTATGCGCACCAACCTTGAGCAAGACATAACATGCATTCTCACGAGAGGTATTTGTATTTCCGGTACTCAATATTTTGCTGACTTCTACTTCAGCTCTGTACAGTCCATCTTCCACATATTCTGAAAGCACAGTTCCGCATGGCAATGTTTCGTTTTGTGCTTCCATCTCTTTTATCGTTTCATTCCAATTGTTAAGCTCCACAATATTTTCATAGCCCTGCTCTTCAAAAAATTCTTTCTTTTTATCATCTGCAATAGTAATAAAATTCTTCTCCGCAGGAAGACTGCTGTTCATCCATTTCAGTATCAGCGCACGTGCTTCCTTATTATTTCCTAACACAACAGTATTTGTTTGCATTACATCA
>CAYLMH010000032.1:0-15489 GCA_964385055.1 uncultured Methanosarcinales archaeon | reverse complement strand
TTTCAAAAACCGAAAACAAAAGAAGAAAAGGAAAGGAAACAAAAGAAGAGAGCGTGAGTGAAGAGAAAGAAGCGTCAGAAACAAGAGAGGAGAAAGAAAGAACAGAAGACAACGGCAACCCAAGCAGACTTCCCATTGCCATGAGCATTTTTGCGTCACCGCCACCCCATTGACCTGTATAAAACATAATACAAGAGAGAAGAAAACAGAGTGCAAAGCCAAGAACTGAAGAAATGAAATAGGAGCTATCCCAAAAAACAAGAGATGCAAGAAGAGACAAACAAAAACCTGTAATAAGCAATCCAAAATTGACCATATCAGGAACTTCTCGGGTTTTCAAGTCAGTAAGAGAACCTACAAGAAGACCAAGAAAACAAAGAATATAAGTTAGCACGGAAAAAAAAATGTTTCCTCCCATTATTCTTGTAAGAATCCTAAGGCTTCATAAATGTTTTCAATCTCAATACCTGTAGAAGAGTCACCAATAACCATGCCATGAGAATTTGCGAGCAACCCGCTGCGAATCAATGGACTTCCAAAATTGAGCGTTGCTTTAACGCAAGGAACACCAAGAAGGTCTTCCACTTCCTTGATTTGTTCTTGTGTTGCAAACGCATGAATCACCGCAGCTCTGCTGTTGTGCACAACGCAGGAACCTGGAACTTCTGTATTCCCTATTTCACCTGGATGCAAACGAACGTTGAGCGCCTGTCGAATGATCTTCTTGACATCAGCGCTGTATTCACGATGCACAAGAGCGCCTGCGTCATTGCAAAGAATAGCGTTTCCCAACGCGGTAATTTTGCTTGGAATAACTTTGTAGGGAATGTTCAAGCGTTTCAAGACCATAAGTTCTGGATCATCGGTAATGTTTGGAACAAGAAGAACACGACTATTTCCAGTGACGAGAGCGCCAATAAGAGAAGTGTGCGCAATCTTAATTTGATACACAGGAACTTTCAATACTTCATGAATAGTCGCGACCTGTTCTGGAGTGAAATCTGGTGCAAGAAGACAGTACTGGTCATTGCAAAAACCGTAAAGACCGATGTTTGAATTACCGCTTAAGGATGTTTTGTAAAGTTTCATGAAAGAAAGATAGAGATGATGGTTTATAAATCTTGACAAAAAATGTTATAAAAGATGCAATATTCAGAGAAATAATGGAAAACAAAAAGTGGAAGATCATAAAGCAGCAATACCTTGAAAAGAATGACTGGATAAAGCTTCGAAAAGATAGCTGCGTTACGCCAAAAGGAAAAACTGTTGATCCATATTATGTCATGGAAATTCAAGATGTCAGCTGCGCAGTAGCGATCACAAAACAAGGAAAAGTAATTCTTGTCAAGGAATACAAACATGGAGTGCAAAAAGAAATTCTACAACTTCCCTGCGGTTATATAGATAGAAATGAAGACCCATTTACAGCAGCAAAGCGAGAGCTTGCGGAAGAAACAGGGTACACCTCAAAAAAGTGGACATCGCTTGGCGCGTTTACAGGATCTCCTGGACGATTAACGCATTATTATCATTTTTTTCTTGCGGAAGAATGTGAAAAAACAAAAGAGCAGAAACTTGACGAGCTCGAAACACTAGAAGTGTTTGAATACACAAAAGAAGAAGCAGAAGAAGCGTTAAAAAAACAAGACACAGATCTTGTCACCCCGCTTGGATTTCTTATGGCAAAAGAAAAGTGGAAGAAAAAAGAATAGATTAATACTGTTTTTGAACTACTGCTGCAGGTCGAAAAGCAATTTCTTGAGGATGTACAGCGCCGTGACACATGTATGCTGCAACAGTTGGTCTATATTGCCTCTGATATTGTGCAGCATTTCTAAAGCGCGCTTCTAAAGAAGGCTGATCTGCCAAATCAAAAAATGCTGCGTGAAAAGGAGTAACAACTTCCACATCTCGATGTGGTGCTACATTCACTTTATGATAAGAAGAGGAGTCAAAGAAAGCAGGAAGAGTTGGCGCAACAGCAATATGACTATTTTCAAAATCTAAATGTTTTGCTTCTCCTAACATTCGTGCAAAATCACCAGCATGAACATCAGGACTCACATAATGAACAGCATGATGAACAGGAATAGCAGAAATAAGCAAACGAAGTTCAACAGCAGAGATTTTTGATGAACCATGAAGAGGAATGTAGAGAGAACCTGTTTCTGTATATGATGGACCCAAAATTGCAGTAAAAAGAACGTCGTCAGGAGAAAGCTCTTTTGCAAGATCTCCAAGAAGACCTTCGATGTTTTCTTTAAAGAGCGGACGAATTTCTCGACAAAGATCATGACCCCCATGACGAATAGCGAGAATTTTATCATATCCTCGCTGAACTAAACAATCAGTGATCATATTAAAAGAAGGAGAAAGGTTACCATACAACCCTTGAATAATAAACGCGACTCTTTGTCTTGGAGTAAAGCCTTTCATAGAAACAGAAGGGGCGTGGACTGTTTCAATAACATAATCATCTGAAGGCGGATTTATCATAAAAGAAAGAAAAGCGAAGTCGTATTTAAAACTTACACCAAATAGTAGTAAAAAAAATAAGAGAACTATAAGGTAATGCAGAGGATTATAAATAAGAGCGGAATCTTATAAGGAGAGTATAAATTGAGGGAATCATCCCAAAAACCCACGAACAAACGCAGCACGTTCAATGTTCTCTTTCACAAGAACAGTATTTTCTTTACCAAGGTCATGCATAATCAAAGAAGTTATTTTTTTGTGCGCAAGGTCTGGATTGCAAGGGAACAGCTCTTTCACACGAGCAACAATAGCATGAAGTTCATGAGGTAAATACTGGAGATTTTCTTCATTCAAATATGGCATAAACGATTGAACATCATTCTGAAAAGAAGGATAAACTGTTGAAATGGTCTCAATATCTTTTTCAGAAATAGCGTCAAGTCCTAAAATCTCAGGAGGAAGTCCTGCGGAATACAGAGAACAGACAAAAGGAATCGCGCGAGGAAGATGAATTCCTGTTCCCTGACTTCGAGAGTATCCAAACAAACCAACATGCAGCTTTCTTTTACGTCGGGAAGGAACATACGCAGACATCTTATTGATGAATGGCGCAAGCAGCGCGACCTGTTTTTGATAGGCATGTTCCATTTTCTCAATAAGAGGAAGGATCTGTTCTTCATCAACAGGAAGTGGACGACTACGCTTTGAATTATTCAGGGTATCAACTGCTTCTCGAACTTCTCGAAGAGGATGATCATAACGAAATGAGGATTGAAGGGTAAATGTTTGTACACTTGGGTATGCTTTGAGTGTACTTGCAACAGTTTGTGGACGCATATTCCCTCTAAACGGTGCATTTCCACATCCAAGAACAGGATAAAAATCAATGGACAATTTTTCCTGTAAGTGATGGAGTCGTTGCAATGCAATTTTTTCAATAAGGACTGTTGCAGTGGAAGAATAGTTCAATGCAGGATCACTGCGAGCAAGCCAGACACGCTGGTGACCAGTAATTTTCTGCGAAGTGACATATTTTTCAACAATAGAAGAAACGTTTAACATGCTTTCTTTATCTTCAATAAGAGGAGTAACGGTAATATCTTCAGGGTAAAATTTCCCAATCCATTCTCCAACAGTAATATCTCCTGTAGTGACAGGCAACATTTTTTTCCCAACAACAAAACGCTTGTAATATTCTTTAATGCGAATAACATCTTCTGCTTTTGTCACCATCGGAACAAACGCTTCAGTGATTGGCGGAATATCATCTTGATAAAAAAGGTTGTTGACGTCAAAACTTCGAGGAATACTTTCGAGAACTTCAAGAACAATTTTTGCTTCATTTTTCTCAACAGAAGGGTTAGGAACACGAAGCGTAAGAATTTTATCTCGACCAAGAACATGCTTACGAAAATAAGGTTCATAAGAAGTTAATAATTTCTTGACAACAAAATTGTCCACTTCTTTCCCTTCACAATCCCACAACTGTTCATCGCTTCCAATGTGGCTAAAAGAGTAAAATGCTTCTTTGACTTCATCATCCCCATGCAAAATAGCGTTCTGCGCAAAAAAGGGCTGAGAAACATTATCAGGGTGCTGTGTGCACATTGTTCTAGAGATAAAGGGCTTTGTCATGGAAAAAAACAGAACTATTGTAAGTTTAAATAGTTAATGAATTGCAGAACTTCTCAATTCTATCGCACCCTTCCTTAATCACAGCCAGACTTGTTGCGTAAGAAATTCTAAAATATCCTTCTGCGCCAAAAGCAGAACCTGGCACTGTTGCGACAAGCGCATCATTTAATAATTTCATGCAAAATTCCTGACTAAGAAGCGGAAAGTCAAATTTGACAAACGCATAAAATGCGCCTTCTGGAGGCAAAAGGGAGAGGCCTTTGACCGCGTTCAAACGTTTGTGAATGTAATTTCTGCGTTCAGTAAACGCGCGAAGCATTTCTTGAACGCACTCTTGATTTCCCGTCAGCGCTGCAACAGCTGCTTTTTGCGAGATAGAATTTGGACATGAAGTCATTTGACTTTGCAATGCATCCATCTTCTTCACAAGTTCTTTTGGACCTGCGAGATAGCCAATTCTCCAACCAGTCATAGAATATGTTTTAGAAACAGAATTGACAACAAAAGTAAGATCATAAATTTCTTTTCCTAAAGAAGCAATGCTTGGATTCTTTTGACCCGTATAAAAAAAGAATTCATACACATCATCAGAGACAACAAAAATGTTTTTCTTCACGCAAAGCAAAGCAATTTTTTCCAATTCTTCTTTTGGAATAATCGCGCCTGTTGGATTTGAAGGAGATCCTAAAATAAGCAATTTTGTTTTTTTGGTCATTTTTTTCTCGAGTGCTATTGCAGTCAAGTGAAATGCCGCGTCTGTCTCGCAAAAAACTGGAACACCATCTGCGAGCTTCACCATTTCCGGATAGCTTGTCCAATAAGGAACAGGAATAATCACTTCATCGCCTTTGTTCAAAAGCGCAAAGAAAATGTTCATCAAACTATGCTTTGCGCCATGAGAAATAAGAATCTGGTCAGGAGTATACGCCAATCCATTGTCACGCTGTAGTTTTGTGCAGACTGCTTTCTTAAGATCTGGAATACCTCCTGCCGCAGTGTAATACGTAAAGTTATGTTTAATCGCGTGAAGCGCGGCTTTTTTAACTGCGCGAGGAGTGGGAAAATCAGGTTCACCAAGGGAAAAATCAACAACGTTTTTTCCTGCTGCTTTGAGTGCTTTTGCAGATGCGCCAATCGCGAGTGTTGCGCTTTCCTGCACATTTTCCGCGCGTTTTGAAAGGAGAGTCATAAGGATCAAGAAAGAATGAAGAAAGAGGGAATAAAAAGATTTGCATTTCAATACCTTCATTTAAGGTGAAAGTATAAAAATATGAGAAGAGTAAGAAGTAAATATGCGTAAAAGCAATACACTCATAACGCTTGGCGTAATTGCAATAAGTCTCCTCATTCTTATCATTCTATTGATGATACACCTCGACAAAGAGACAGAAAACGAAGAAACAATTGGAGAAGAGGGAAAAGAAGTTGAAATAATCACAAATAAGGAAACTGAGGTAGAAATAGACGGAGAAGAAAAACAAGAAGAGAGTACAATTGTAAAAGAAGCGTATGATGCATATAATGAAGTAGCAGAGAAAGTATATCGTAATGAGGACTTAGAGCAGACAGAGAAAGAAATATGGTACTGGATTGATGAGTTAGAAGACAAAGGAGAAGAAGCAGAAGATCTACAAGAAGAGTTCATTGCGTTATTGAATCTTCTGAAAGAAGAAGGGAGAGAAGAGGAAAGACAAACAGAAGAAACAGCCAATGAAGAAATTGTGATTGAGGAAAGTGAAGGAATAGAAGAAGAATATGATGATACACAATGGCCTCTTGACACAATTCTTTTTTCATCACCCTTTGGTCCACGACTTCAGGCATCGCAAGAGTACAGATACGACTTTCACAGAGGAATTGACCTTAAAGCAGATGAAGGAACACTCGTTTATGCAATTGCAGATGGCGAGATTTACAGAACATATTATGAAGGAGATGCTGAGAATCCGTATCCTGAAGGTGGAACTGTCGTCATTCTTCGCCATGAAACTGAAACTCCCATAAACTTTCATGGAAACGAGTATACAACATATTATTCATTATATATGCATCTGAACACAATTACTGTAGAGAATGTTACAAGTTCTCCATACCCCACAATAGCAAAAGGAACAGAAATAGGAACAGTAGGGCAGACAGGAACAACAGCGTTTAATCATCTCCATTTTGAAATACGAGTAGGAACAACGTGTTCAAGAGAATATCAGAGAGAAAATCCAACAACAAGCTGTGCAACATTTTTTGATGAACCAACAGATCCACATGTAAATCCATTGCTTTTCTTAGACTATGACAACGAAAATAGGTTGGAGATAGAAATAATTGATGAGTCACCAATAACAGTGACAATAACCTCTGGTAGAGAAGAACTTGATATAAACAGAGTAGAAATTACACTCAATGGAGAAACAAAAACAGTTGATTTTAATGCAAGACAAGGCATTGATCCAGAGGATATCGATAATAATGAGTATGATAGAATCGTCATCTCGCCAAGTCAATTTAACAGTGAAACAAAGCAATATGAAATAACAATAAAATTTTCAGGATTCAATGATTATGATACAATAGAAGCAACAGATATTTGGGGAAATGGAGCAAGAATAGAAAAACTAAATTAAGTGGTGATTATAAGTCCTTCACGAATTCTTTTTACCTTTGGTACAAGTCTTACTGTGTTCTTTTGAAGACAGAAAAAAAGATCTGCATTATAACCCAATCTTTTCAAATCACGTGCAGCATTTGTTTTGAGGATGGCAGTATGCATTGGCTGAAAAGCAGCAGGTTTCCCACGAAGAAGCGAAGCAAGAAAACGGGCGCAAAGAGTATCTTCCAATGCTTTAGTTTTCGCATTTGTGCCTATTGCAACAAATGTTACTATTTGTGGTTTCTTTTCTTGAATATAATGAACGACAGCCTGTGCATTTGCAAATGCACCGATAATTACCTCTGTTGCTTGTTTTGCAGAAACAATCCCTTTCGCACCAGCAGAAGTAGTAAGGATAACTGTTTTATGAGTAAAAACATGAGAATGAGAGTATATTTCAGCAGGAGAATTCCCATACGCAAAACCCGGAAGCTTGACCCTGTTTCTTTCACCGCAGAGAATCCAAGAAGGGTGCTTTCTCTTAAGAAGGCGTGCATTTGAAACAGATCCTGTCACAATAATTTTTTTTACACCAGAAGAAAGCAGTGCCAGAATAGTGTTGCTGGAACGGAAAATATCAATAACAACAGTCAAGCCCTGAGCCTGTTTTGCGCCACCTAAACAATGAGATGTAAAAATCTTCATAGACTGATTTGACCAAAACCTATATAAAACGTTTCCTACTTTCAAAAGGAAAGTGGGCCCGTGGTTTAGCCCGGTATAACGTTTCCTTGACGTGGAAAAGGTCCCCGGTTCAAATCCGGGCGGGCCCATTGTTTCTTATTGCCCGTATTTGAACATGCGCTGAAAACTTCGTTTTCAGGCACCACGCTCACTTCGTTCGGTGGAATCCGGGCGGGCCCATTGTTTTATTTTCTTCTCAATAATCCAACTAAAGAAGCAAGAGTAATACCACCTAACCCATTAAAGATAGTATCAAGAATTGCATTGCGCCATTCTCCTTCATCGCCAATACCAAAGTAAAAGAATCCCTTACCGCTTCCAAGAATCCCATACCCCAGCCATTCAACAACTTCGCCAATTGCGCCAAAACCGAGTGCACAAAGAACGAGAACAATAAAGCGTTTGAAGAGAGGCAATCTCTCAGAAAGCAAACGATCAGTAACAAGCGCAATAGTAAATCCTGCAATAAAATGCATGTAATGATCAAAACGAATCCCGAATGGGCTTGTTCCATAAAGATGCAGATTATGGAGAAGAATAGTAAATGTCACAAAGAACCAACTGAGGCTATCTTGATGAAACATTTTATGATAATGATAAAAAAGAGCATAAAGAAGCAAAGAAACAATTGCATCTAAGAAAAGATCGGGTTCATCATACCGTCTGTAGACAATAAGAAGAACAAAAAAGACGAAGAGACCTGCGTAATAAATGGTGTTTGGATGAATGTATTTCTCCAAAAAAGTTTTAGTCATGCAATACTTCCAGTGAAACGAAGATTTAAACCTTTGGGTTAAAAATTACAAAACATTTAAAATGCGAAGCAAATGCTAAACCAAAGAAGGCAAAGCGAATTATATTCATGCCCTCGTAGCATAGAGACATGCGTCTAAGGGAATGCTTCCCTTAGCAACCCATGTGCGCTTCACTACGTTCAGCAGCACAAAATGAAAAAGAAGAAATAATCACAATCATGCCCTCGTAGCATAGTAGCTATTGCGTTACCTTGGTAAGGTAAAGGTCGTGGGTGCAACTCCCATCGAGGGCTTTTCTCTTCAAAAAACTTATGTCGTTCACTTTATAAAGCAAAAAATATTTCTTTACCACATGGGGCTTGTAAATTTTGTCAGAGGAGAGCAACAGCGACAGCTAGAAATGATTATCAGTGGCCTTGAACAAAGAGATGTAGGTGCGCGTTATCTCACCGATGGAAGAGCAGAAGCAACTTCTATTTTTATTATCCCTGGAGAAGTGCAGGATGGAAAACTGCACGGTTATTTTAGAGTAGAAGGGTCACTTGGTTGTGTTCCTATTGGCTTTGCAAAAAAAGAGGGTCTTTTCTCTACAAAATATTATGAAATAAGAGGAACAAGCGTTGTAGAAGTAGAACAAAAACAAGATAGATTATATCTTCCCCTTGTAGAAACAGGATACGAAGTGAATGCTACCACTGCTTTTTATGAATCGCGATATAAGTTACAAGCACTGGGGATAGAAGGAAAAAAGAAATTTCCTTTTGTGATAGCGGTGTCCAATGGTATGGAAACTGAATGCTATGGACTTTGTGGAGAAGATGGAAAACCGCATTTGTATCAGCCAAGACAGGTAAACCTCGCGCAATTACGGGCAAAAATTGCAGAAATATATAGAAGCGGACTAGAATCATTTGCGTTACAAGTAAGAAGTGAACAACCTGGTCAACTGGTGCTTGTGGAAAGAGATAATATTTTTGACTGGAACAATCCAAGGTCCATTGCTTATTATTTAGATGAATATGTCATTGGACAACAAGAGGCGAAAAAAGCGCTTGCAGTCGCATTTTCCACATATATGTTAAGAAAGGAAAGAAGAGACCCAAAAATCCCAAAAAAGAACACTCTCCTCATTGGTCCATCTGGAGTGGGAAAAACATATATGATAACGCTTCTTGCAAATAAAGCAGGAATTCCCGTAGTGCAACGAAAAGTTGCGGGTGCGTCATCTGAAGGATACATAGGAAGAAACCTCTCCACTATTTTCAGAGAATTACATGAGAAAGCAAAAGGACAAGTAGATTATGGAATTATTTTTCTCGATGAAATTGATAAACTTGGGGGAGACCCTCATTTCTTTGGAACGCGATTGCAAGATGAAATTATCGGCTGGATGGATGATGGTACTGTTGAAGTAGAAATAGAAAAAGGAAAATGTAGAGAAATAAAAACAGACAATATTCTGTATGTAGGCGCAGGAGCATTTCAAGGAGGTACAGGATACCCTTCTTTAGATGCAATAATAAAAGAAAGACTCAGAAGAAGGCAAGGCGTTGGGTTCCGTAAGGAAGAGGAAAAAAGATATGGTAAAACGCCAGAGCCTATTGTTGAAGACCTTATAGCATACGGATTAAAACCAGAACTATTGGGAAGATTTTCAACACATGCTGTCCTGCAACATCTCAGAAGAGAAGAATTAACACAGATTCTTGTGGGTGTTGAAACATCGCCTTTTACAACAAATAGGAGAATATTAGAAGCACGAGGATATACATTTGCGTATGAAACAGACGCAGTAGCGTACATTGTGGATCAATGTCCTCCAGAAACAGGAGCACGCGCGCTTGCGAGTGTTGCGGATAGAATTTTTGGAGAAATCCTATTTGATCCAAGTAGGTTTGCTTCAAAAGGAATGGTGAGACTAACCGCAGATATCGCAGAAGAAATATTACATTCTAATAAAAAGAAAAGAAGTATGGACGCATCAGAATAGTTTGTTTCATCCAGACTTCTTCCCATAAACTGGCGCCTGAGAAATCGGTCCTTTCGGATCTCCTCGAAAAGCCATACTATAATGCGCTAATTCTCTATAAATTCGTGCAGACAAATCTGGAATAAGCGCAGTTTCAAATCCTCTTGGTTCATGAGCAATAAATGATGCAGGAATTTTCCCAGAAGCGCGAAGATAAACTTCCCAATCTCGTCCAAGTTGTTCAAATCCTTGGCCATGCATTAATGCAAGACTATTTCGCACAGCATGTTCTATTTCTGTATCAAGATAACGTATTCTATTGGAATCGCGACCTCTTCTTCCTTCAACTTCACGTTGATAGACCAATGCGCCTGTTTCTCCCATACACACAAGAATTGCTGCTGCTTGACAGTATTCGCGCATGCGCTCTTCTGCGCCAGGCTTGCAACAATCCCAACTTATTGTTGCGTCGATAACAGAGCGACCAATAAAACCTGCGAATACGTCATCAGAAAGCTGCTCTGAAACTTCAGGAGGAATCTGATCCCTTGAATTTCCTTTAAGAGCTTCAATCATTACTCTCATAAACTCCGTGTTTGTTCTAAAGTGTCCATAACTCATTTGTATCTCTTCATAATCAAGACCAAAAATTGGGTTCTTTGCGTTATGTGTTTCTACAACTGGAGTAATAAGGGAGCGAATGTAGTGTTCACGAAGACCACGAAGATCAAGATCTTTTCTTCTCTCAAAAGAGGAGCCATAGAGCAAGCGTGCAGTGTCATACAAAAAATTTCCTAAACTCAGTTTTTCAATATCAATAATTCCCCCTTGCGCAATATTGTCCTCGCAAGGATCTTGAATGATTGTTCCAAAGCATCCTCTATCAAGAAACTGTCCAATACGATGAACCTCTGTTAAGATTGCGTCTGTTTTTGGGTGTGCGCCGAGTCGAGGCGCGTCAACAGTGCCACCAATTCGTAATGCAAGAAGATGGATGTAAGAAATTGTAGGAACAGGAAGATTATCTTTGCAAATAATATGAGGAATTGGGGTGTGAATACCTTCAACGCGAACAAGATTTGTTGTTCCAACAAAATGAAATTTTGCCAAGGTTTCTAACGCATGTTCATAGAGCTGTGTTTTTCTTTCCAGTGTTGTTGCCTCATCAACTTGGGTTCCAAGTGTTTTTCCTGCGTTGTGCATAGTCACAACACGAAGATCATTGGGACCAGAAAGAACGAGCCCTGCGTGAGTAACACAGGATAAGGAGAAGAAATCTTGGAGACGAGGATCTGCAGCAATCCTCTTTTTTGCAGCAATAAGATCACGATGAACCATACCTGGAGTAGGAGCAGAAAAAAGTTTCTCGCCAGTTTCAGGAAGCACGTCACGGTATCGTTCCACAATTCTCATGTACGTCGCAGTTGGTTCTCGCATAACAGCAGTAACGATTTCAAGCGCATCAACTTCTGCTTGATCGGTTACTTTAAAGACAAACCACTCTCCAGGATCTTGTCGAAGGTATCCTGCAGAGCGAGTAGGATCAAACAAAACAAAATCACGAGTAAGAAAAGGGTTATACTCCTGCAAATCTTGTTCGAGTGCAACAGCAACAGGACGTTTCAAGCAATCTGCTTTTTCTTCATCAAGAATAGTGCTGTATAACACACCGCCAAGTAATCTTCTGGAGACATCAGGCGCAGCTTCAAAGCAGAGAAATGCAAGTTCATGAAGATACGGAAGCATATCAAGATACAGTTTTGGTGTGTGTGTTGTTCCAAGAACTGTTTTATACATTTCTTGCCACAACTCAGGAGAAAATCGCTTTGCTCTTCCTGTAAAAGATTGAGCAGCATTCCATGCCGATGCCCACTGAAATTTAATATACTGTCCTGTCGCATCACCAGCTCTCCCTTCAGAAAACCATTGTTGATGATAATCAAGAGCAGTACCACCAGGATGAGATTTCATAAATTGCAGAAGCGCTCGCTGTTCCTCAAGAAGTCTCCTATGGCGTAACAGTTCAGAAGAAAGAACACGACGAAGATCAAACCATTCTATGAACCCATCATATATTGCGTTTGGACCCTTGTTCCACGCACGAACATGCGCTTGTATTCTTTCCGTATCATTTCCATAGAATTCCGCAAATACTCTTTCCATCAGCGGCGTGACAGGAACATCAACAAATCCTATTTTGCGAAGCGCATCGCCATCTTCTCGTAAATCCTTAATGCGTTCCCCTGTTGCGTAAGAAGCGAGAAATGCTGCGCTTCTATCAATTTGCGCAAAGATAAGATCCTCTGGCATCTGGAAAGATTCATTGAAAGGATCTAATCTGCGTTGCTCAAGAAAGACAATCGCTTTTGGTCCCCAGTCATCAAGACATGCTTCTAATCCAGCCATTCACTACCACGAAGAGAATAATAGATGACGACTTTTAAAGGTTATCGTGAATAAACTACTTAGCAGCTGCAGCATCAACGTCAAGGTCTGCTACGCTCTGTTCGGAAAGAATTTTAATAGTATCTCGAAGAGAAACAAGAACATCAGCAGAATCAATCTTTTTACCATTGACATAATCGTTGACTGCGTTATATGTTGGTCCTATAGACAGAACAAAGACACGATACAACATATAGATTTTCCCACCTGCTTTTCTAAAAAGAGCTTGTTTTGCAGTAAAGTCACTATATTTAGAGTAAAATTTTTCACTTTGAGAAACAACTTTAGGACGATCGCCTTTACTTAAAGCGACTCTTATTTGAGTCAAAGACTCAAGAGCAGTTTGCTGAAAAGAAACAAGAAACTGTTTTAATTCAACGAGAGAAAGATCTTTCGTTGTTTCTCCTTTCTCAGCAGGCTTTCTCCCAAGAAGTCGATCAAGCAAACCAATTTTTGGACCATTTCCAACCATAACTTTACTACCTGAATTATTCTTTAAATAGTTTTCGAATATAGTGAATGCGCCAAAGATTGAACTAAGTTCAATTCATTACGAATCGCAATTCGAAATGTATTCGAACAAAGGAATGCGCATTCACTATCCAACTGAGGTGATACAAATGTTCAATAATAAATCACCTCAGCTATACAAATCAGCTACAACAGCGTCCCAATTCTTCTATTTTTACTCACATGATTGCTGACAATCCCGTTCTTATAACGACCACAACCTAAGAAATAATTTCCACATTTCAAAATAACAAACGCAGTGACGTCACCAAAAGGAATTTCCAAATCTTCGCCAAACATCCATCGTTTTGCAGAAGCAAAATCAACTTCAATAACGTTTTTAGAAGCATGAGGACCAATCAATTGACTTGCTTCAATGCTCAAACGAATTTCACCATTCTCCATGACTTCACAAAAGTATAAACCCAAACTATTAAGACGAAGTTTTGCATCCGCAACAAGCGCAAAATCTCTATTCACAAGCGCGACACGGCGTTGATTGTTCATGAAAAAAGCATAATCCAAGGATTCTGTAAATCCCCATTGCTCCTCAAGCTGTTCAAGAATTTTCTTGACTTCTTTGCTATTGAGAAAATTACCGTTCATCTACATCCCCCACGTTGGATTTTTACGGCGCATAATTTCCGCAATCTCTTTCATGGTTGCGATTTCCTGCGGAGTGAGAAGTTTTAGATATTTTTTCAATGCCAAGAATTCGCTTTCAGGATGGAAGGTGTACAAAATTTCTCCTTCCTGCACTTGTCTACCAATCGTGATGTCTGGAAGAGAAACCGCAAGTTGTATTCCTTGTTTTGCCTCATTGACAGTCTTCTTTTCATGCTCCATAGACTTAACATGCGTCACTTGTTCGCCTTCTTTATTCATCAAACGCATTCCTGTCTTCAGTGTGCCTGCAAGAATATCGGCACCAACAACAGCAGGATTATTTTTTCGGAAAATGTGGTTAGGCATAATTTGAAATTTCGACGGCCGAGAAAGGTCCTCAAGACCAGAAGATGCCGCCTGCTTGCTTTTTGCAAGAAACCATTTTTCAAAATCATCAATAAGTTGATAGATAACAGAATGACGGAAAATAGTGACGTTTGTTTCAGAAAGAGCTGCTTCTGCGTCTTTATCCACCTGAACATTAAAGCCGAGAATCGCAGTGTACTCTGGATGTTTGTCATAATTTGCCTGCGCGTCCATAATTTCTTTTTTGGAAATTGCGCCAATAGTCGCGCGTTTAATCTTCATTTTTTTCTGGCGAAGTAATAATAACAACGCTTCAAGAGAACCAAGCGCGTCTGCTTTCACCACAACACCCTCGTTATCTGTCTCCACAACTACTTCACGAATCTCTTTTTGAATTTCTTCTTGAACAGCGTCGAGGGTTTCTTCAGTTGCTTCATAGAGTGGCATGCCTGCAACTGCTTTTTCAAGTCCAGGTGCAGAAATTTTAACGCCTGTCGCAGCAGTTAAGCTCTTAACAGAAAGAAATTTTCCTTTCACGTCACGCATTTCTTTGAGCGGCTCAGGAACAAATAATGCTTTGACTTTTGTGACGAGTGGCTCTGCGAGTGTTCCAATGACAATCGTGTCACCAACATCGAGCGTTCCGTCGTAAATAATCGCGTCAACAGTGATGCCGAGTCCTTTGTCTTCTTTGACTTCAAGAATCGTTCCTTTTGCAGGTCCTTTGACTTCAACTTCTAATTTTTTCGCGAGATATTTTTGCACAAGCCCCGTAAGAACCATCAATAATTCTGCAATACCAATTGCTTTTTTTGCGCTGAGCGGAACAATTGCGATTTGTTTGGTGTAATCACTGACGCGATCAAAACGATCGGATTCAAATCCATGTTCAAACACTTTTTCAACAATCTGATATAATTTTGTTTCAATCTGTTGTTGTGTATCTGGATTTTGCGAGCCAATTTGTTCAAGAAGCGATCCTGGTTTATCCTGCCATCCACGACAAAGATCCAGTTTGTTTAATGCGATGACAAAAGGAGTTTTAAATTTCTTGAGAATTTCAATTGCCTCGATAGTCTGCGGCATTAATCCTTCGTGCATATCCACCACAAGAACTGCGATATCGGCAAGGTTTCCTCCACGTTTGCGAAGATGCGTAAACGCTTCGTGCCCTGGCGTGTCAATAAAAAGAAGACCTGGAATAATGAGTTTCATTCCTACTTTTTCGAGGAGTTTGCCACACGTTCGATGAATAGTTTCCTGAGGAACAACGCTTGCGCCGATTGCCTGAGTGATTGCTCCTGCTTCACGATCAACAACAGTGGTATTTCTGATGGTATCAAGGAGTTTCGTTTTCCCGTGGTCAACGTGCCCGAGAATCGTGATGAGTGGTTTGC
>CAYLMH010000031.1:0-16759 GCA_964385055.1 uncultured Methanosarcinales archaeon | reverse complement strand
AAGAATAAGAGAAGTTATTAGGAGGATGTTTTTAAATGTTTTGGAAAAAAACATTATTTAAATCTTCAAGCACTTGTCTTTTTTCTGAAACGGAAAATATTAATCATTATGAAAAGAAGGATTATCATAGGAATAACTGATTCTATAGCTTTTCGTATTGCAATTTGGGGATCTGAATTAAATATTGCTTGAAAGAGAACAATTACAGTACCATAACTATAAGTAAAAGAATCAGCCATCTGGAAATTTGGTTTTAATGGGTTAAGTAGATTGAATAAAATAGGAATACTCACTATGATCCACGCCCATGATTTATTATTTTTTAACAAACCAAATATTGCAAGAGCATAAATCATTAAAGAAAGTAAATCTACGATGATAAAGAATAAAGAAGTTGTTTTTAATAAAATAAACAAATTTTTTAGAATAAATATAATTGCTATAACGACTATTAAGAGTAATATTTTATTTTCTATGCATACTTTATTTTCATTTTTCATAAAACTGATCAGAACAACAAAGTTTAAATATTTTCTTCTTCACTTCAGCACAAACGCAATAACCTTCTCCGCAACCTCTCGCTCCAATGTCTGGCGTTTTTTGATATTTTCAATGGTTTTTTTGAGAGAAGGGTTATCTTCAACAAGCCGTTGATCATTATAGATTCGTTCAGCGCGTACTTTAATATCCGCAGACAAAAAAATCTTAATGCTGGAAGGAATAAAATGAAACCCCAAACGAGAGTCAAGAACAAATCCTTCGTCTTTTTTCTTTTCTAATTTTTTCTGCCAATCATCGAGTTCTTTGTCGATGCGAGGATCAGTTTCTCCAATCTTGTTGAGTTCAATAATGGTCACGCCGCGCGCAGCAGCCATCGTGCGCATGTAATCTCCAGTAGAATGTCGCTTGAGTTTCAGTTTGTTTGCGATAATGTCAGCCACAGTGCTTTTGCCAGAGCCCGCTTCACCAGAAATAGTGATGCGAATAGGTTTTGCGGATTGTTGTTGCGCCATAGAGGATAAACAGAAGAAGTGCTATATTAATTTTGCCACTGTAAAACAGATCAAAACATTCTCCATGGCATCATGCTCATGAAGAAAGCAACGCCAAACAGTAATCCGATGAAAAACAAGAGCAAGTAAAACAATGCCATGAAAACAAATTGCAAGAGCCATGCAAGGAATGCTTTAACCCATTTCAGTCGGAAAACCTCGTGATAAATCCAGAGCATGAGGATAAATGCAAGAATACCACCAAAGAAAGACCATGAACGAAGAACAGAGTATAACACGCCAGTGACCAAATTTACTAAAACAACGTTGAGGAATGATGTTTTGCCGCCAAGAAAGTCAACTGCGAAATAAAGAGGAATTGCTGCAAGGATGAAGACAAGTATGTCGAGGATGATACTATCGAACCACATAAGAAATCTATTTTGTTTGTTTTATTTAAATTTTGTCCAAAAGAATGTCAAAGTTTAGAGTACAAAATACAGTTACAAAAACAACAACAAGCATGGCACAGACGGTCATGCTCACTTCGTTCGTATGCCCTACTTCGCGAACGAGAACGCCTCACTTCGTAAGGCAACCTCGTTCGCTCCGTCTGGCCATGTTGTTGTTTTTGTATTGGAAAGAACACACAAGGTCGAACGCTTAATGTGAGACCTTGTGTGCAAAGACGCGAGCATTTGTCGAGCGTCTTTTTGTCTTTACTTTACTTCAATATTGAACAAAAAAATACAAAGAGCATACAGTAAAGACATATTTTTGTACCTTCCAAGAAACAAATAACAGAATAAATAGAAACAATTATAAAGGTGTTTTTGTTTTTTGATGGAAACAAATACTAAAATATGAGGAGTGATGACATGGGTAGAATTAAAACAATGCCGATTAAAAGAGCAACAAACCAGTTAGTGAAAGCATATCCGACTGCATTCAAGAAGAGTTTTGCAGAAAATAAGGAACTTGTTTCAAAATATTTGGACACCAAATCCAAAAAAATCAGAAACACTGTTGCAGGATATGTAACACGAATCATGCAAAAAAGCACAGAGTAAAAACTATTTTTTTGATTCCTTTCATTTTTCAACATTGACTGTTAAAAAAAGAGGTGGCGTAGATGACAGGTGATAACTCTATTTTTATAGGCAACAAGCCGTTTATGAATTATGTAACCAGTATCGTGATGCAGTTCACCACAAAGGAAGCTTCTGAAGTGATTGTCAAAGCGCGAGGCAAATTCATATCCCGCGCAGTGGATGTTTCTGAAGTCGCGACAAAGCGTTTTCTTACAGATCAAATTGATGTCAAGGCAATTAACATTGGCAGTGAAGGCTTTGAAAATGAAGAAGGGAAAAATATTAGAGTCTCGACAATAGAAATAGTGCTGACGAAAAGAGATGGCACAGATGGAGATTCTCAAAATATAACTGAAGAAACACTTCAAGAATAGGACTGCTTTCTAAAATTTTATAAAGATCGAAGAAGTGACAATTCTGTGATAGAGTAAAATACTATACTATCGATATTGAAAACAGGAGGGATTGACTATGAAGAAATTATTATTGGTATTAGGTATATTGTTTGCTGCGCTTGTTATTGCGGGCTGTGGTAGTGAAACAGCAGAAACAACAGAGGAAGCTGCTGAAGGAGAAACAACAGAAGAAACAGCACCAGCAGAAGTTGTTGCAGAACAACCAACTGTTGAAGAAACAACTGAAGAAGCAGTTGTCGAAGAGACAACAGAAAGCGCTGAAGAAGAAGCTGCTGAAACAGAAACAACAGAAGAAACTGCAACAGAAGAAGTAGTAGCTGAAGAAACAACAGAAGCTGCATATGAAGGCGCGTCACAAGCAGGCTGTACAGACAGTGATGGCGGTAAAAATTATGAACTTGCAGGAAACATGGTTGATGCACGTGGGGTCACAGACTTTGACCGATGCAGCGAAAATGAAAACTTCCCAGGACGATTATATGAAAGTTATTGTGAAGAAGATGGAAGCCATGGAAGAGAAACTTATGATTGCCCATCAGACAAATGTTCCGCAGGAGTATGTGTCGCTGCTGAGGAAGCTACAGAATAAGTTTACTGTTTTCTTTTTTAATTTTATTTCTTTGATTTTTTCTGAACAAAAATTTAAAAACACCCCTTAATTAACCACCACATGGTAGTTGTAGAATCGTTAAATAGCATTATTGCTCAAGAAAGAATTGGTTCACTAATACAAATAGGAACGCTTGATGACGCGATAAGAGACCGTTTAGAAGCACCAGATTTTGAAGAAGGAAGATTTACATACAAAGGCAATTCTTCTTACTGGGATTTTGAGTGGGAGTTTGATAGAAATGCAGTACGTCCAGAAGCACTACGTAATATTAATGAAAAACGCGCAAAAGTAAGAGAAGGAAATAGAGATGCAATGAAAGATCTTTCTGAAGAATATTTTAATGCGTATAATGAGACGAGGATCAGTGAAGTCATTTTTGCGTATTTTGCAGAGAAAGAGAAAGCACCAAAATATGAAGCAATTGTAGAAGAAGCAGTGCTCAATGCAATTGAGCATGGTTCATTATACGGGGAGAATGGTCCTGTTAAGGTTCGTATGTATGGTGGCGAGAGAGGAATTCTCACTATTGTTGAGGATAAAGGAAACGGAACAATTCTAAGTAATCTTTCACCAGAAGAAATTAACATCAGGACGCGGAGAAAACAAGAATCAAGAGGTCATGGAAAAGCTCTTTATTCTATGGATAGTACTCTTGTAGGATCAGAACGAGTAAGAGATAGTTTTCAAGTAATATTATTGTATTTAATTTAGCTCTTTTTGATCAGCGACAACAAAATATTAAAAGGAGCGTAGAGATCAAACAAATAGTATTGGGCCTGTAGCATAGCTTGGATAGTGCGGCCGGCTTCGGACCGGCTGACCGGGGTTCAAATCCTCGCAGGCTCATTTTATATTCGCAATGCTCGGATTTGAACATGCACAAAAATCATAGATTTTTGGCACAACGCTCACTGCGTTCGGTTGAATCCTCGCAGGCTCATTTATTTATCACATACTGTTTAACACACCCACACATTCAATAATCGCTCCGCAAGACCTTGTCTGTCTACGCAATCTATTTTTTATTAAAATATAAAAAATATGTGAAGAGTGATTTTGTGTCTGTTGAGCGATTAGAAAATAAATTGGCGAATCAAATGAAACTCAAAACACTCATAACATCTCCTGCATACTTTGACAAAGAAGCAGTGCAAGCATTTCAAGAATTCAGTGAAGTAACAGTAAAACAATATTCTCCAGAAGAACTGCTCAACCACATCGCAGAATATCATATCCTCGCAATTCGTGTCGATACAACAGTAGACAAGCACCTGTTAGACGCAGCGACAAATCTCAAAGTCATCGCAACAGCAACAACTGGAACAGACCACATTGACATCGAATACGCAAAACAGAAAGGAATTGAAGTCATCGCATTGCAGGGCGCAAACACGATTGCGACAGCGGAACATACGCTTGCGCTCCTTCTCACGCTCATCAGAAAAATTCCGGCTGCGCACGCGTCATTACTACGAGGAGAATGGAATCGGCCAGCATATATGGGCACAGAACTTTCTGGAAAAAAACTTGGTGTTGTCGGCTTTGGCAGAATTGGACGAGACATCGCAGCACGGGCACGAGCGTTTGGCATGGAAATTCTCGCCTACGATCCATATCTAAAACCAGAAGATTTCGTACAGCATCATGCAACACAAAAAGACATGAATGCATTATTGAGAGAAGCAGATGTGATTACGTTGCACGTTCTGCTCACGCCAGAAACAAAAGAAATGATGAACAAAGAAAAACTTGCGCTGCTCAAACCAAACGCAATTCTACTCAACTGCTCGCGAGGAGAAGTGGTTGTGGAAAAAGACCTTGTTGAAGCGTTGGAACAAAAAAAGATTGCAGGCGCAGCATTAGATGTCTTCCCAGAAGAACCGCTCAAACAAACAAGCCCGCTCATAAAATACGCGAAAACACACGACAATCTTATTATCACCCCGCACATTGCAGGTTCAACACATGAAGCAATTCATCAAGCAGGATTGTACGCTGCAGCAAAAACAAAAGAATTTCTGAAGGGATAAAATGGAAAAGCATCCACTAGATAAAGGATCATTCTGGATAATTGTCATTGCCTCTGTTCTCTTTCTTAGCGCCTCGCTCTATGATTTTTATATGCTCCACTGGATATTGTATGAAGCAAAAAAATGGTATTATGTCGGAATTGTTTTGTTTATCGCAGGATATGCGCTGAGATTGACCTCAAGAATATTGTTACATAAACAATTCAGTGTTTTTGTCGCGCTGCAAAAAGAACACAAACTTATCACTACTGGAATCTACAAGTATGTCCGTCATCCTATTTACACCGCAGGGATTATTTCATTTGTCGGATTTATTCTCATCACCAATAGTCTTCTTGGACTTGTCACAGGACTTCTTCTCGTATTCCCCGCATTATTGTATCGCATTCATGTCGAAGAACAAATGCTCATTGCGCATTTTGGAGACGAATATATCGAATACAAGAGAAAGGTAAAAGCGCTAATTCCGTGGATAATCTAAAGGGAAAACAATGAAGGTATTTATACAATGAATGAAAGAGAACATCTCTTGTATAGGATACTTAGCAATCTGGAGCATGGCGCAAAAGACCTCATGAGCGATGGAAATCATGTTCTAAGAAACGCTGAGCTAGTAAAACATGCTTTTTATGTTACTTATAAAATTCTTGAGAAAAGTTTATTTTACGGTTGAGGTGTTTAGTGTCAGCCAAAGATGGGACATAATTTTCTTTAAATTAATAATTAAACTGTTCCAGCCACTGTGAGCCCAAATTATAATTAAAAGAATTATCAAAATACCCCATAGTACTATTTTTTTTCTATTGGCATATTCTATCAGCACATCTATTTGGTAATGATACTCTTTTTTTCGTCCATACTCTGAAAAGTCCCTCTCATGCTTGTCTAATTTCTTGACACGGTCATCAATTTTCCACATGATCATTGATATTATTAAAATAGTAATGCATGAAGGGAGGATTTTTTCTGATGGATCTGAAATGTATCCAAGCAAAACAAGAATTAGAATCAAGGAACTGATGACTACAAGGACCTTTTCAACCTCAACATCCAATATCTTTGTAATGAGTTTGGATATACTGTCTGTAGTAATCTTTTCCATAATAAAGCCATATTCTATGTTGTTTAAAAAGAATTCGATTTTTCAAGAGAAAAAATACCATACTTGTGTTAAGAACCATCTAGGTTTATTGCATTTATGTCTTGTAAAAATTTTATGCTAATATAATCATTATCAAATTCAAACTAGTGATTATGTCTTCTCTACACAAAAGACTTAAAAACCACTAATTAAAACATAATATTATGGTAATATACATTATCGAACATCTGGATCCAGAACTCTACGAGTGGTGTATGGTAGAATACACGCACATTTCTGAGATTGTCGGAAAAGAACAGCTTATTTTCAGCAATATCAAAAAAGCAGAAGACAAAAAGAAGCTAGAAATGCTTGGAAGCGTAGAACAAAAGTCTGTCAAAGAACTTCATCTCAAAAAAGTCTGCATTCTCGATCCTGCTGCGTCAAAAACATTAGAAGCAAAAGACAAACAGGAGTTTGACTATCTTGTTTTCGGCGGCATTCTTGGCGATTGGCCACCGCAACAACGAACAAAGAAAGAATTGAGCGAAAAGATGGACGCAGAGCGCAGAAATCTTGGCGAAGAGCAGATGAGCACCAATACCGCAGTGTATGTCGCGAAGAAAATTATGGATGGAAAGAAATTTGCAGAGTTTGAATTTATTGAAGAACTCGTTATTCCCATTGAAGAAGGAGAAGAAATTTCATTGCCATTTAGATTTGTTATCGAGAATGGTAAACCGGTGCTTGCGAAAGGATACATTGAATTTGTGAAGAGTCAGGATGTATTTTAGGGCTGTATCCCTTCAACGTGAGTTTGTCGGCGAGTTGTTAGACGTAGTGCTTGGTAAAAATAATTATACCACATACTTTAATAAAACCACATTAGCAGATTCTGGATTATCAAAGAACACATCATTCTTAAATTCTCTATAAGCAGTAAATCCTCCTCCAAAATGAGTTTTATATCCTGTACTATCAATTGCCTTAGCATCAAATCCTTGACCTTTTTGTTCTAATCCAATTCAAAACCACTTGCACCCATCCATAAATTTACCCTATATAGGGCTGTAAATTCACTATAGCTTCCTGCATTTGATCCAGCTTCCCATAAGAAACAACCCGGCTCATCAGTTACATCTTCTAATGGTAATGTTTTGTGTCTAAATGGTCTACCTGTTTTTGCAGAATATTGAGAATTTAATAAAGTTAGAATTTCATCTTTAACTCTTTGATAATCATCAACAACTTTTCTAAGACCGCCACCCCATCCTGGAAACTCTTCTTTTTCCCATATTACAAACTCTAGGAGGATTCCTTTAGAACTATTAAAATCTACCTCTTCAAGTGCTTGTTCTAATGTGGTTTCATAAGATATTGTCATATAAGAATAAAATACATTAATAAGTTATAAATGTTTCTGTTTGTCATTACTGCCAAGTAATGTTTTACCAAAGCCCTAAATGCTGAGTTTAGAAAGCCCTACGGCAACTTTTCGGTCGAAATTTTCCCACACATGTATGGGAAAAGAAACTAACAAGAATTCCTTACATTAAACAACACTTTGACAACGCTATAATAATTTGAGAAATTCTTCTTTTTTCAAACCAGCTTGTCTTATTATTTCAAGGAGGGCGAAAATCAAAATTCGAAGTTGCGCTTTAAAGAGAGAAAGTAAAAACAAATTCACTGATGCAACTGCGTCTCCTCAGTCCGCATCCGAATAATATCCTTGAACGGCGCATCCTTGTATACATCAAGTATATTCTTTCCAACAGGATATTCTTCATAGCCAAGAATCCAAGGATACACTTTTGCGATTTCCTCACACAGATGGAAGACATCCCATCGATACGATTCGTGTCCTTCTGGAGTGGATCGCGTATAAATCATATATTGTACTTGGTCAAGATCCATATTCATGCGAAGAGTCGTCAAGCAAGCCATCGGAATAATGTATTGCACTTGATAAGGAAATTTCTTTCTGATTTTCTTTTCTGCGTCATGCGTTCGTTCCATCGCGTCTTTGAACACCTGCAACGCGTCAGCGCCCATTTCCAAAACATCATGCGGAATAGAATAACCCATATCAAGCGTGTAATTCATTTCGCAGCGCTGGTTTTTTTGGTGTCTACGAAGATCACGAATAGCGCCAACGTCTGATGTCCACTCAACACCAACATTCACCATCTGGAATGCGGCGTCAACCCATTCATCATACCTCGTTCGTTTTGTGACAAGCCGTTTGAACATCTCCATCTTCTCTTGCAATGTTTTATGTTGCAATAATTTTTGCGCGTCTGTAAACGCGAGAGAGTTTGTATTCGAAAGAACATGAGCAAGCACAAGTTCCAGTGCGCCTGGATGATGATAGAGCAACTTCAATTGTTTTTTGCCAGGAAGTGTATGCGCGTCAGCAGAAAAAGAACCATGATAACGATAATATTTGTCTCCATAATATGGATTGTTATCTGTATGCTTGAGAAGAGAAGGAAGCGTCTGACCGCCTGCAGCTTCAATCATTGCAGCTGCGTTTCTAATCTCAGCGAGGGGATGCTCTTTCCATGCAGCAATGTCAAATTCAGTAGACCGCGCGTCTAGAATCCACGCAAAATTCGTCGGCATTGCTTGAGGTAAACAATAGCGAGCAAGATCAAATGCTTTTGCAGCGATTTCACGATCGTATTTTCGCGCTAAAAACGCGTCGCTTTTTTGTTTATCGCCATCAGATTGTTTTTGTTTCCAAGCGTCAAAAGGATATTTTCGTTTGTAATGCAATTTTCCATGCTCAATAAAATAATTATACGTTTTAATAAGCATCTCAATGGTTTCGCAATACAGCTGGCCGAATTCAGAATTCATGATATCAGGATCTTTGTACCATTGTGCGCTGTTGAAATCAACATAGCGAGTGGACATTTCAATAAAAAAAGCGAGTTGATCAAACGCAAGCTGTCGCGCGACAAGCTGGCTTTGACCAATGCCAACATAGCCCTGCCAAACAACATTTGCGATACTTTTATGTCCATATTTGCCATACCAGCGAGTAAAGAAGTCTCTGGATTTTTCCATTCCTGATTTCAATACTTGACTTGATGTTTTGTAGTCAGAATTCAAAAAAACTTTTAGATTTTCTTCACGTTGTTTAATGCGAACTTCTTCTGGAAGTTCTGGATCTTCAGTTAATGTTCCTTTAATAAAATCAAGAATATGATCACGAAAATCTTTCGGGTTTCTGCTAAAATAACTTCCGAGTGCGCCAAACATTTCAGGAGGAATATCTTTGACTGCGTAAATAGGAGCATCAACAGAAGTAACAAACCGTAAAAGTGCTTCTCGCTCTTCAGGAGTATAGGTCATAAAAAAAAGCAATTTTACTCGCTTTAAATGTTTAATTATTTATGTTCATTTCTTTTTTGGAATAGTGCACGCAATTTTACAACTCTTGCAATCCCCTGCCCACGTTCCTTTCATTGTTGAACAGCGATTCTGCATCTGCTGACAGGTTGCTTTCTGTGACGCGCCACATGCAGTCATTGCCTTGACAGCCTGCCCGATTAAGGACTCATCATCCAGAGAAACACCAGTAAGCGACATGCCATTGCCATGAAGAAAGAGCACGAGAAGCCCAAGTATTGCGACAAATCCGACAAAGGTCATCAAAAGAACATCTTTCTGCGCTTTCGCCATAATACAATATTTTTGTCACTTAAAGTATATAATTCTTTGGGTAGCTAAGAAAGTTAAAGGTAATAACTCACTTCAAGCCCATTTTCAAATGGAACATAACTGCTCCTATATTTTCCAGAATGTCGTACATATTCTAAATACGCGAGAAGTTTATCATTTTTCTTGTGTTCTTTGACAACCGCGTTATCAGCGACAACAAGGGTTCCTTTCTTGATACAACCATTCTTTTCCAGAATCTGAAGTTGTTCAAGATAATGTTCTTTCCCACCATCCAGGAAAACAAAATCAAACGGCGCTTTCATGTCTTTGAGAAGTGCAAGTGCATCACCTTGAAGAAGGGTGATATTACTCAAGTTTGCGCGTGTAAAATGTTCTTGCGCAATTTTTGCGCGTTCTGCGTGAATTTCAATAGTCTTTACTTTGCCCCCATATTCCACGGCAGCAGAAGCGAGCCAGATCGTTGAAAACCCAATCGAAGTCCCTATTTCCAGAATGAATTTAGGTTTTGCGAGAGAAACGAGAAGATGAAGAAATTGTCCTTCGTCAAATGGCACGCACCAGCATGTGTCATGATTTTTTTGTGCGTAAGAGTCGATGGTTTTCAAGAGAGTGAGTATTTCAGGTTTCATGTATTAGAGTTTTGTTTAGAGATTTATAATTGTATCTTCAGTTTTACCAATAAGAAAGAACAATGCAGAAAACAAGATACACATTTATAATAAAATAATCGCCTAACAGTCCTTAAGAATCCCCAATCTTTTTTTATTTATTTTAAAAAGGTAAAAATAGTTTAAGAAATAAAAAACGAACTAAGACAATCCTTGATAATGCAAACCATCATTTCGTTCAATTTTGCCATCATAACTTTCATTCAAAACACGAACAATTTCCCATGTACTGTGCAATCGTCCACGAGGATCAGTCATAAGAAAAGCCATTGGTTTATCGCCGCCAGAAAGCTTGGAATACGTGCTTGTTTCACTTCGCTTTTTCTCAAGCTCTTCATTTTTCTGAGCAACACCGTAATCTTCTTGCTGGTAAGTAGGTTTATAGACATTTGACGCCTGCACGCCAGATTCATTTTGATAACGTCCAAGTCCACTGTAATTTCCTTGTGCTGCCTGCGCGTACGCTTGCTGCATCATCTCATTTGCATATAAACGTTTGATGCGATCCGCAAGCGCGACAATTGCGTCTTTGCTTTCTTTTTTAGTTTCTAAGTCAGAATCACCAGTAATCGTTTCAAGAGTCTCTTCTCCGTCCTTCCCTTCAACACCATCTTTCTTCTCTTTTTTTAAAGCATCAACGAGTAAAGATAATAATGGAACAGAAACTGAAGGATCATGTTGAAGAGAATTATGTTGTGGTTTGTCTTCTTTTTTAGGTTGAACTTCTTTTGCAGTTTGCTCTTTTACTTCAAGTTTTTTTTCAAGAATTGCAGACTGCTGATTCAGAACTTTTCTCGCTTCCTGAAGAAGACGTTCATTTTCCGCTTGTTGTTTAAGAGAGATACCCACAACCATGTTTTTCAGGATACAAGCTTTTTCGAAGGTTTATATAGTTTGTGCAACCAGTGTTCATGAGATTTTTCAGAAAGGTTTAAATAGAATAAAACACAAAAAAAAGGAAATAATCTTAAGAATAGTAAAAAAAAGAGGTGTAATTAATGGCTAAAGAACAAAAAACAAATTTGTATTTGCTCTCAATTGTTGCTATCGTTGCAATTGTGGGTATAGTAGTGTTAATTTTGAACAGCGGAGCAGGAAGTGTTTCGTTGAGCAGCGATGATCTGAGTGGTGAAGCGATTAAAACAGGATCAACATTAAAAATAGCATCTACTTCATTAAAAGCAGGAAGTACAGCATCTGATAGTGTTGTAGTATATGGTACAGAAGGACAATGCTGTCGAAGAAAAAGCGATGGGTGTGAATCTGGTTGTTTCTATGATTCCAATGGAAACTGTCCTTGTTAAATAAACTTATTTTCTTTTTAATTTATTTCTTTCAAAATCTTATATAACATGAGAGTAAAGATTTCAGAAAGGTTTAAATAAATTAAGAGACAAAAAGAGTGAATAATATTGAGTATGATAAAAAAGAGGTGTCCTAAATGGTTAAAGAAAAAGGAGATAAAACAAATTTGTATTTACTCTCAATTGTTGCTATCGTTGCAGTGGTGGGAGTTGTTGTGTTAGTGTTGAACAGTGGTGCAGGAAGTAGCACGAGTGTGGAAGAAGCAACGACATTTGAAGTAGATGGATATGTGTATGAAGTACAGTCCTCTTCAGATGATTTAACAGGACAAGTATGGCGTGGACGAAAATGCGGAACAGTAAGAGCACTCCATGAAGATGAATCAACTACCAGAGATTGTTACAGAGGATCTGATGGAGTCTGTCGCTGTTAGAGTTTTTTTACTTTTCTTTTTTTTCAAAACCTATATAAACAACCATTGACTTATTCTCATTCATGTCCAAACCTGAACAAAAAGACAAAGGCATCACGGCCAAGAAAGAAGAAAATATGCCTGAGTGGTATGAACAAGTCCTTCTCAAAAGCGAAATGGCAGAACATGCGCCAATCAAAGGCTGCATGGTCATCAGACCAGGAGGGTATGCGATCTGGCAGGCAATCCAAGATTATTTTAATCCAGTGATGGCAAGATATGGAGTCAAGAATGCGTATTTTCCTATGTTTATTCCAGAATCATTTTTCCAGCGAGAAGCAACGCACGCAAAAGGATTCAAGGCAGAAGTCGCGTGGGTTGAAGCAAGAGGAGAAGACAAGCAACGATATGCGATCCGTCCAACATCAGAAACAATTATGTATGATACATTCTCGCATTGGATTAGAAGCTGGCGGGACCTTCCATTAAAAATCAACCAATGGTGTAATATCTGTCGATGGGAAGTGCAAGACTGCAAACTCTTCCTCCGATCCAGAGAATTTCTCTGGCAGGAAGGTCACTGTGTCTATGAAACTGAACAAGAATGCGATAAAGAAGCAAAAGAATATCTCAATGAATACAAAAAACTCTGCGAAGAACTGCTCGCAATTCCAGTTGTGACAGGAAGAAAAACAGAGAAAGAGAAATTCGCAGGAGCAAAAACAACCTACACAATCGAAACATTGATGCCAGATGGCAAAGCGCTGCAATGCGGAACATCACATAATTTAGGACAGGGATTCGCGAAAGCGTTCAACATCAGTTTCAAGAATAAAGAAATGAAAGACGAATTGCCATGGCAAGGATCATGGGGAATTTCTACACGCTTAATCGGCGCAACAGTAATGATGCACAGCGATGATAAAGGATTAGTGCTTCCGCCAAAGATCGCGGCAACGCAAGTTGTTATTGTTCCAATTTTATTTGAGGACAGCAAAGAAAAAGTGTTGAAAGCAGCAGAAAAGATCGTTCATGATTTAGAAAAAGAAGGGATCAAAGTCAAACTCGATGACAGAACAGAATATTCTCCTGGCTGGAAATTCAATGAGTGGGAGATGAAAGGAATTCCACTCAGAATTGAAATTGGACCAAAAGATTTGGAAAAAAAGCACTGCATTGTCGCGCAGAGACATACAGGAAAAAAAGAAATTGTTCAGCTCGCAGATGTCAAAAAAGAAATTCCTGCAGCGCTAGACGCAATGCAAACAGAACTCTTCACAAAAGCAGAAAAGCATCTCAAAGAAAATACTGTGCACGCAACAAATTGGGATGAGTTTGTCAAAGCGTTGAAACACAAAAAGTGGGTCAAAGTCTATTTCCATGAAGATGAACAAGCAGAAGCAGAGATCAAGGAAAAAACATCAGGCGTCACAAGCAGATGTATTCCATTAGACAGTCTTGTTCCAAAAGGAAAGAAATGTTTCTATTCAGGCAAAGATGCAACGATTGAAGTGATTTTTGCAAGAAATTATTGAAGACAACACGAAGGTTGAAATTCATTTCCACATCTTGAGCGCATCTTCTTCCATAAAATGGAGATTTCCTGGAACAAGCAAACAATGCATTTGTGCACCAAAATCTGCAGAAAGAAGTTCTTGGCAAGTTCCTGCTTTCACGGTCGCGGTTTCTGAACCCGCGCGAGCAAGACCAACACAAAGTGTTTCTTTTGTAAAAATATTTTCGTGTCTTTTTTCTTCAATATGCAAAAGAATCTGCAATGCTTCGTTAATCGTCATAAATCGTTGCTGATCCCACTTAATATCGAGCAAAACAAGCGTATGCAAGCCCATTGCTTTGTTTTGTTTGATCACGTCATACGCGGTTTCTGGTTGAAAGTTCTCTTCAGGATAAGGCACTGATGTTGTTTTTCCAAATTTGTATAATTGTAATCCTGTAATTCCAACAGCAGTGAGAATAGATGCGTTGTTGGTGATTGTTACTTTGATCCCTTCTTGTTTCGCGCGCATCATTAAATCCAAATGCGTTGTCGCAGAGAATGGATCACCGACAACGAGAAACGCGACATCGCCAATGCGAGCGTTCTGCAAGATTTCATTTTCATCTCCTTCAACAAGTTCTCTGTGCGCAAGATGAATTTGTTTGTTGTAGAATTTCGCAAGATCCTGAAAGCTACAGTTCAAGCGAGAAGTATAGCATTCTAAGTACACAATGTCTGCTTTTTGGACGAGCTCCATTCCTTTGATAGTAATATCTTTTTCAGAATCTAAGCCAATACCGATGATGTGGAGAGTCATTGTTGTGCACCTGATGGAAGAGAAGCTCCATTAGTATACCTAAATGTCGTGCGTTGTCTGAGTTCAATAAGACTAATAATATCATTATCATGAGTTGCGACCGCAATAGATCCATCAGGAATTATTGTTGGAACAACAGTGTATGCCGCAAGTAAAACACCTCTGTCCACAATTGAATTCTTTTCCAAGCGATTGTAGAAACTAAAGTCTTTTCTAAGTTCATCATCAAGAACAACACGGAATAATGTTTGAACAAGTCCTGCATTCAAAAAACCAACAAGATCTCGTTGTTGTTGGTTCCTTCTTTCTAAATAAGGAGCATACGCGAATGAACCAGTAATAGAATAATGAATTTCCTGAAACCGCTCTCCCAGTCTTTTTCGTGCCTGCCGATAACACGCAACAAGATCTTGTCGTAAAAGATTGCATGCTTCATCTAAGTCAGATGCACCTGTTGTTAATTCTGTTCTTTCAAGATAACGATGAACTGCCACGCGCATAATGCGGTAATCACTCGCTAACTGCACAATATGTTCTGTACGTGCAATAAACGTTGCTTTTTTTCTCTCAAGTTCTTCAATGTAAAGAGTCTTTTCCAAGCCACGCTGAAGCTTTTTGAGAAGATCATGTTCCTGGGATATAACACTCCCGTCGGAACAAGATGCTTCAAGTGAAGAAAGCCGCTCGACAACTTGCGCGTCCAAAAGATCTGTAACATTTCGGAATGCTTTCCAAGGAATTTTCGGGTTGCGTTGCTGAGACATCTTTTGTTCTATTTCTGCGATTTCTGCAATGACAGCATCAGTAGTGAATAAATGAACAGCATCTCCTCGTTCCTCTTTCAGTCGTGCTAATCGACGTGAGTCTTGAATAAAGTATGTAGTGTCGATGACAACTCCTACAGGTTCAGCACCGGTTGAAAAGCTAAAAGGAGAGACTCGTGTAATAGTTTCATTACCATTAAAAGATGTTGTGTCCATATTCAGGGAAAAACAGAACTTCATTTTAAAAGATTGTGACGAAAATAGGAAGGCTCTCTCTTTAGAAGGATATAAGATATAAAAGTAAAAATAAAATAATAATAGATTGCGTAGACAAACAAGGTCCTTCTAGTGCGTGTAAACTCTTCTACTCTTAGCAAGAATCGACAAGCAAAACCCAACTGTCAGGGGGACCCATTGCACAAAAGTGCAATGGGGTATTATCGAATTGTAAAAAGAAACTGATTATAGAAAACCAAAGATATACTAAAAAAAACGAGAAAAAACAAACCCAATCCCCAAAGGGGAGGCCTTCATGAATTGTTAGTTGGGGGTGTAGGAACATGAAGGCCAGAATGTATCACACAGGGGTGTGATTTGGACTTCTGGTGCTTAATGCACTATTTCTATGCCGAGTTCGTCGTTAAACACAGGGTGTTCTCGTGGCGTTTCTTTCACGCGTTGCGAAGATTTGCCAAGAACCCAAGGTGATTTAACACCGGTCATGATTGTCATGACAGTAACTTTTCCTTTCATGTCATCAGTGATTCGTGTTCCCCAGATGCAGTTTGCGTTTTCATCCATGCTTTCTGTGACGAGTTCACCAACTTGGTTGACTTCTTCCAATGTCAAGTCTGGACCGCCATGCACGTGGATTAACGCGCCTGTTGCTCCTTCGTAGCTCACTTCAAGCAATGGATTGCTTAATGCGCCGCGAACAGCTTCTTCGATTCTGTTGTTCGTGTCAGACGCGCCAACACCGATAACAGCAACGCCGCCATTGGTCATGATTGCTTTGACATCCGCAAAGTCAAGGTTGACAAGGGATGGTATTGAGATTGTTTCGACTATTCCTTTGATCATCACAGCGATCAATTCATTCGCAACAGCGAACGCTTGTTGAATAGGCAAGTTTCCTGCGATCTGTACGAGTCTGTTGTTGTCAATGACAATAACAGTGTCAGAAACTTCGCGGAGTTGTTGTAAACCAAATTCTGCTTTTTCAACGCGAGCGCGTTCAATTTTGAATGGCATAGTGACTGTTCCAATAACAATCGCGCCAAGATCTTTTGCGACTTTACCGACAATTGGTGCTGAACCAGTTCCTGTTCCGCCGCCCATTCCTGCGCAGACAAAAACCATGTCTGCTCCGTTGAGGCATTCTT
>CAYLMH010000030.1:16831-18184 GCA_964385055.1 uncultured Methanosarcinales archaeon | reverse complement strand
GAAAAGAGATACGTGAACACATTGGTACGTATTGCAGGACAATACATTGAAAGACAAGAGCTTGATCTTGCAAAACATCTCTTGGAAGAAGCAAAGCAATACGACAACGGAACCCATAAAGGAAGAATAGAAGCGTTAGAATTCCATCTTGGAATTGAAGAGACTTTTGTGACTGGGGAATTGTCGGAGTATTTGAGATGAAACCAATAAACAAAGAGAGGATATTTCAGATACGATTGAATGAGAGACAATTATCCCTCTTACGAGAAAAGGCGAATGACTATGGATTTACCAGTATGAGTGAGTATATTCGTTTTCAGCTTTTTTTATCCATGTCTCCAATAGAAAAGTTAGATAAGATTTATAGAAAGATTTGTGAACAAAATGGATGAATTTCAAAAAACATGCCATAAGAGAATGAGAAACAGAGCGTTTGCCTGCTCTGACAATCTTTGGGAAGAAATACAGAAATCTACTGATGGTGTTATCTCTGTAAGTGCATTTATCAGAATTGCCATAACAAAAGAATTGAAGAGGTGGGAAGATGGAAGAAGAAATTGAAGTACCTGGGTGGATAAAGATAGTGAATGATTTAATGAAGGTAAAGTGTGAAAATAGAAAAAATTTATAGTTTCGAATATATCACAATCAATGCATGACATTAGTTACATGTGATAGATGTGAAGAAAAATATAATAATGAAAATAAAAGCTCATGCCCTAAATGCAATTCTAAATTAAAGAGACAGAACTGGGAGAAAGATAAAGTGTGGACATCACGAAATTCTTATGTCGCATCTACTCTCAGGTTTGGTTCAGAGTCAGAATATTTACCCGTTATTTGCAATTTTTATTATGATTCCAAAGAAAAGAAACAAAAATGGAATAAAATAAGTTTTAAGACCCCACAGAATATCAAAGAAACTTTATCTGCATTAAACCAAATCAGTACCAAAATTGGGTGGAAGTCTAAAACTGAATATATAGAAGAAGCTAACAAAGAAGCAGAGGATGTAAGTAGAGACAACAAAAGAATAAATGAACTTCTTAAAAAATATCCTAATACCATCCTTAGCGTTCTGGAGAGTTTTGACCCTAACTTTATTACAAACGACGCTAATCTAAATATGACCAAAGAAATTATACTTACCCTTAATAATACTATATACAAAACAGAGGAAAGCATTAAAGAGTCATTTAAAAACATTTTAACCAGATTAACTAAACAAGATAAAAGAGCTATGGATGAATTATCTACTCTCTTAGATACTAACTCATTGTTGGAGATTACATCTGTTAGTCGAATCTTGATGAGTAGACTTAATACCTTAGAATTGTTTGAAGCGATGATCAC
>CAYLMH010000030.1:0-16821 GCA_964385055.1 uncultured Methanosarcinales archaeon | reverse complement strand
AATGAGGAAACTTATGAAGTAAAAGGAGATAATTCTGTTCAGAGTATTCTTGAAAGGAATATGTGGGTTTTAAATGAAGAATGGTGGTTAATTCAAGCTAATAAATCACTTAAAAAATTTATAGGAGATGAGATTGAAAAAGATAAAGCAAGACTACGTCCTGACTTTGTATGCGTTTCCTTTGAAGGTAAACTGATTATTGTGGATATAAAAAGACCCTCTCATAGTATTTCAAAAGAGGACATAGATCAAGTTGAAAATTATAAATTAATATCTAAAGAATATAAAGGAGAAGCGTATAAATCAATTGAATGCTATGTAGTAGGTAAGAAAATACCTCAACATGCAAGAAATATTGCGAATGAGAGGAGAAATATTAAGTTAATGACATATAATGATTTAACTGAAAACGTTAAAAAGAAATATGTAGAATATTTAGATGCTTTAAGTAAGGTTAGACCAAAGTAAAACTAAAGAATTGGATTACCTTGAAACCCTTTCATCTTCTCCATCAACAATTTCTGCACATCCTTATCCTTTAGCAACATGTTCATCAAACTATCCGCATTTGTACGCATCTCTTGTTCAACTCTTCGTTTCTCCTCCAACTCCATAGCATATTTCATATCCAAAATGCAAGCGCATTTAGAGCATTGCTTGTCTTCACTACTGTTTAAAGTCTCACAACGTGGGCAACGAACAGGTAGTAATTTGCTCTCTTCTTTTGCTTGTCCTATATGTATACCATTCATTCTGAAAAGAGCAGAATCAATATCCTTTCCACTCATGTGTATGTATGTTGAAGGCATCTTAGAACCCTGCGTCCAGCCAAAATATTGATTCATCTGAAACTCTGTCAAATGATGCGCCATGAACGTTGCACGAGAGTGTCTGAATAAATGAGGATTTGATCGTTTTCCTAATCCTGCTTTTATGAAAAGGCGTTTGAAGAATTTTCGAATCCCTGCATAGTTCATACTCTCATTGTGGTTTGTTGTACCAATATTCACCCATACGGGTGCTTCATGGTCGTTCCGTAAGGGGTGCATGTTCAACCACGTTGAAAGATACGAAGTGCTAAAGAGCAACCGTATCTTTCTTGAACCAGTTTTCCCTTTTACAGAAATAACTGCTCCATGCGTATCGAAAGCAACATTTCCCTTTTTCAGATTACCTATCTCACTTATTCTTGCACCACTTTCCCAAAGGACTGCAATAAGTGCTTTATCACGTGGATGGTCAGCAGTAGTAAGCAATCTTTGAACATCAGACTCTGATAATAGTTCTCCTTCTGAAGGAAGATTTTTTTCTGAGCGAGAGATTCTAATGGTAATCCAATCAACTAATGGGGGATATGTTCTTGTCCCTGCAAGCCATTTATAGAAACTTCTGATAACAACCTTGTACATGTGCTTTGTCCATGCAGCATAGTCTGCTCGTCCTTGAATAATTGCAACGACTTCTTTGAGGTCAAAGATTTCTACTTTATCAAGGTCTTTTTCATGAACTAAAACTGCAACATACTTAAGAACAATCATATACTTTACAAGTCGTACTTTCGTTATTCCTTGGATAAACCTATCATTGACAAAAGACATAATCAGCTCTTTATTTCGTTGCGAAATTGGAGCTTTTTCTAGCACTTTCTTAGCTCGGTCATAAATCAGGTCATAGTCGTGTATTGCCATCTTTAACCTCCTTAAGAAATAGTGACCTTAAAATACATTATTCGAAATTTGTAATGTATGCGTACCTACAAAGTAGGGGGTGCGGATATACACCCGAGGTTAAGTCCCCTCTCCCGAACTTGGAGCTGAGGTAAAATCCCCGCTCCCGGATTTGAACCAGGAACCTTTCGGTATCAGCTGACGTGTTTTCATCCAAAGGATAATTCCCAGTCAACACGCGAAGTTATCTACAGCCGAACGCTCTACGGTTGAGCTAAGCGGGGGTATAACAAAAAGAGAGGCAATCTGTTTAAATAGTTTTTGCTGTTCCAGAAACGCGTGTTATCCCTGCTCTGAAGAGCAGAATTTTACTACTCGCTTCGCGAGGGTATGTCTTCGATTAAAAAAACCCAACCTCATTCTTTATTTTCAACAACTTTATTAAGTTCAGCGTCCTGTATCCAACAGTATGGTGAAAGTTCAGTATTTTTTTTATGTCCTTGGTATCTTGTTTTTATTTGCTGCTCTTGCCTACTTCTCATATGAATATTTGTTTGATCTGACAAATATATCAAAGACAATCCTGTTGGTGCTTATAACAATTATATTTTTTTCATTAGGGGATATTATGCGGGAGAGGGATGTATAATGGTCTGGTTTAATATCCTTGGTGATGTTATTTTTCTCATTGGCTTAGTTGTCGCAGTACTCTTGTTTGCAACGAAGAAGAAATGGTTTATGATTATGTATCTCATTTCCATTTGTGTTTATATCTTCACTATTGGCTTTGTTGTAGATGTTTTTGATCTTTCAAAGGACCAAATTCTTTTGATTTTAGCATTTTCAGCTGGAATCATGATAGGTACAGGCGTTTATCTCTCTAAAGAATGTAAACCGACCCCAGCAAAAGCAAAAAAGATAAGCTTGAAAATGATTCTTGGAGTTATGCTTCCGTTCTTGATTATTGTAGGAGTAATAATATTTAGTGTATGGAGTATGCGTGTTTCTGAAACAATAAAAGAGCAAGTCTTAAACGAGAAGATCATAGAAGGCACATGTCCCTATAATTGTGCAGCAGATGCATGCCTCTTTCAAGATGGAATACAAGTTGCAACATTAGATTCAGGAATAAATGAAGAAGCGATGGCTACAATTGAGGGAATTAGCGTTGGCCATGGCGCACAGGCATTTGATAATCTTATCTTTATAGTTGATGATATAACATATGTTAGCGAAGAATTTTCTGAAGGTATAGGATGCTTGGCATCAGGGAGAGTAGAGCAAAACTATTATGTTACAGCAGGAAATGATAATATCTGTAGTCTTGAAGAAACGTTTGATTTGCGCCAGGTAACCTGGGCGGTTATTGTTGATGTCTTAGCGAGTGATACAAGCGTGCAACTTTCTTTAATATCTCCTGGAGGGACAGGAGTAAATTGGGGGTACAGTGAGAATTATAGAGCATTATTAGACACAGGAAATGGCGGACCTGTTTTCTTTTCTGTTCCAGACAGCTTAGAAAATCATAAGATGACATTATGTGGGAATCCTTTATCGTAATTCTATATTGATATCCTTTTTTCAACAGAGCCTTTTCAAACAATAACTTTAAAAGACAATAATCCTTTCTTCCCTCTAAAGGGGTCAATTGGGGGAAAAACAATGGGAAAAATAGAAGCACTATTTGGGATTGTCTTTGTGTTGACTGTTCTTGTTGGCGCAGCGCTTTTGGGCGTGAGCTACTTTGCTGTTGAAGAAGTAACAACAGAAACAGCAGATGAAGAACAAGCACCAGTAATGACAACAGAGATCATATTTGATGGCGTTGAAACAACAAGCAGTGGCGAAGTTGTGGAATTTGATGCAGCAGGAGAAATGCAGTATCTTTATGTGCAATCAGAAAACGTTGATGCAGCATTCGCAGAATTGAATGAATTGCAGGAACGCATGTATGATGTTGCTGAAGACTATGATGAAGTAGAATATGACATGCTTCAGGAAAAGATCGACAATGCACGAACAGTAGCAAAATATGCTCGAACTGCAGAAGACGCTGATGAAGATCCAGAAAATAGAGCTTCCGGCGATGGAGAAGCAGGACAGTATTAATTTTTTATATTTTCTTTTTTATTTCTCTACTCGCATACCATTTTGAATCGCCCTACTCCTTTTTTGAATCCCCATGTATTCTTTATTACTTATAATAAAGAGATGAATTGTAATAAGGCAGCGAGGCGATTAGAGCACAAACAGAATTCACACACAATCTTTATATTCCACGAAAGAAAAAGAGCGTTCAGGAAACGCCTGTGGGACAGACCAAGATGCTTTCTGGAGCCTTTAGTTGTTTACTAAGGGCTTATCCAGGCATCCGCACATGTATGCTTCCTGAACGCTAACAATTTCTATGAACAAACATATTCATTAAAGTATCGACGAGTTTTCCGAAAATTTTAAACGAAAACAAAGCATTTTTTCGGCAAAAATCCATTTTACCGAAAAGCTTACGAACATACCGAAAGTCTTACGGTTTTGGCGAAAGGGATATTAAAAGAATAAGCACACCATCAGCGAACAGTTCCACGAAGAATGTCCGCAAACGTCTGTCTTTTTCTGATCAAAAGTGCTTTGCCATTACTCACAAGAACTTCCGCAGGCAATGGTCTGCTGTTATATTGAGAAGCCATAGAAAATCCATACGCGCCAGTATCAAGTATTGCAAGAATATCTCCTTCTTTAATTTCTGCGATCATTCGATCTTTACCAAAACAATCACCAGATTCACAAATGTTACCATACACGTCATATTGCTTCATTTTTCCAGAAGAAGTAAGATTGACAATATGATGATAGCTGTCATACATCACAGGTCTAATAAGATGATTGAACCCAGTATCCACGCCAATAATGCTTTTCTTTCCGCGATTCTTGACCGTTGTCACTGTGCAAAGCAGTGTCCCTGCTTCTGCGACACAATATCTTCCTGGTTCAAAATGAAGCGCAAGTTGTCTTCCATATTTCTTGCAAAATGCTGAGAAATCAGAAATCACTTTTTTTCCAAATTGCTTCAAATCAAGTCGCTTTTCATCAGGTTTATAGGGGATAGGAAAACCTCCTCCAAAATCCAAAAATTGAAGATCAGGAAATTGCAGCGCAACCTGCATAAGCCTTTGCATACTCTTCAAAGTCACATTCATATTTTTAATGCCAGAACCAGTATGCTCATGTAATCCCACAGTATGTAAATTGTATTTCTTTGCAATACTCAATGCAGAAGCAACTTCTTCAAATAAAATGCCAAATTTACTTTCTTTGTATCCTGTCTGGACTTTTGTGTGATGACCAGCAGTTACTTCAGGAGTTAAGCGCAGGCAAACACTGCTGTGAGGATATGCTTTTCCATACGCTTCCAAGCGCGACAATGAGTCTATGTTGAGCAACACGCCTTTTTTGTGTGCAAAGTGCATTTCTTCATCGCTCATATTGTTGACAGTAAAAAGAATTTGTGAAGGAAGAAATTCAGCAAGCAATCCAAGTTCGACTTCGTACATGCTGACACAATCGAGCCAGGCACATTCTTCCTGTAATATTTTAAGAATGTGCAGGTTGCTGTTTGCTTTTGCTGCGTAAAGAAGATGCGTGTTCCATCCAGAAAATGCTTCTTGTAGTTCATCATAGCGTTGTCGAATAGTTGCCTCGTCATAAACATAAAGAGGGCTTCCAAATTGTTTGATCAAAGAGACTGCAGAGATAGTTCCTAAAGAAGGTGTTACGCTCATAAAAATCTACTTTGCTGCAGCTTCATATAAAGGTTGTGCTCTCTGTACACCAAGTTCTCTGTATGCAGGAATTATTGTTCCACCTACGAGTTGTCCAGATGCAGTAATGCGAACAGGTCCAGTATATGTTTCAAAAATTCTTGTATCAAGAACTTTTGCGCCAGTCGCAATAACTTCTTCGCGCGAAACAGAATTTCTTATTCCTGCTTCTGGGCGTGATGGATCTTTCCAATATCCGCCAGTGTCTTTCCAATAAAGAATTTCATCCATCTCATACACAGCGCCAAGCTGCGCGAGGGTAAGATCAGATGATCCTCGTCCTGTGCACATGACTCTTCCGTGAGAATCTCTGACACCAAAGCCAGGAACAACGACAATTTGCGCGTCATAACGAGGCATTTGTCTTCGTGACGTATCAATGTCAGGAGTTGCGTAAAGGAAATTTTCATCATCTACTCCAATAAGAGGGTAATCACGTCCATGTTGTAATCCCACTGCGCGAATACCTCGTGCTTGCAATGCAGCAGTGAGTTGCCTGACAGAATAATCTTCAGGAGCAACAAGTCGTGCAGCAATGTCTGTCGTATTATATCGCACGCTTGCTTGAGAAGGATTTCCTTTTAATGCATTGTTAAGAACAGGAGCTTCTTCACCAGCAATCGCTTCAATGGTTCTGTCCGTTTCTCCCTTGATTGCAGAGACAACAAAAAAAATTTGTTCTGCTTGTTCTGTCAATGGAACAAGTAAATCTGCAACAGAACCAAAACAATCTTCACGCTGAAAAATAGAGCTTCCTGCTTTGATGCCGACAATGCGTCTTGAATATCCTGCAACCATCTTATTCTCCATTTATGCTGCTTCTCTTTCAGCAACTTTATTTGTTGATTCCAAACAAAATGTTTGTTGAAGTCTTAGAAGATACGTGCCTATTCGTTCTTGAAGTGCAGCAATCTCCGAGGGCATTGTTTCAAGTCGTACAGTAACTGCATACATTCTGTCATTAGGAAGAATGCTTCCTCGTTGTGCGTTACTCCAATAGTTGATTTCGACAACTTTTCCATCAACAACTTGTCTTGGGCTTCCAGCGTATCCTGATTGAATATTCTCAAGACCATCTACATTCACTTCAGGAGTAGTTCCGTTATACAATGCAAGAACATCTGCTGCAAAGTGATCGCGCAAATATGCGTTAAAGCGATTGTCGCGTGCAGAAAAGACACCTGTTGAAAATTGAAGTGTTCTATAATGTCCCTCAGGATCTCCACCAGAAAAAGGAATGTGTCCATAGGAGCTTCCTTGATATTCTCGTACGCTAACCAAACCTTCTAAACTTTGAATCGCATCTTTTGCATTTGCAACCATATTCTCAAACCCTCCGTAAAACAATCGTACGAGTAAGGTCACACAAGTATATGAACATTATGTTATTGTAATAACATTTATATACAAGAAGTGTTATCAAAGGTGATTATGGTAAGCATTGCGAGAATTTGTGAAAAAATAATCCAGCAAAAACCGTTTCTTCAGGAAGCGCTCTCGAATGGCATCATCAACTATGGTGCGCTTGCAGATATGATGCAAAAAGACGTCGAAAAAGAGTATGGAGAAAAAGTGAAGCATGCGGCAGTGATGATGGCAATACGACGATTAGAAGAAAAATTGCAGGAAATGCCGATTACTCAACCAAAGTTTACAAGTGATTGTGATCTTTCATTAAAATCAGATTTGTTTGAAATAACGATTGCGAGACACCCGCAAACGTATAAGCTCATCAGCAAAATCTATGACATGGTTGATCCCCGTTCAGGAGATTATCTGACCATTACCACAGGAACGCATGAAATCACCATTATCAGCAACAAGAAGTACAAAGCAATATTTCTCAAAATGTTCAATAAGGAAGATCTGCTCATAGAAATTGATGATCTTGCGTCTTTGACAGTAAAGCTGCCCAAACAGGGAGTGGAAATGCCCGGTATTTTCTATCTCATTACGCGAGCGTTGACATGGGAAAACATTAACATCGTGGAGATTGTTTCTACGTATACAGAAGACACATTAATTCTGAAAAACAAAGATGTTGCGCGAGCGTATGAAATACTCATGCAAACGATAAAAGAAAATACAAAAAAATAAAGTTAACCATAATCTCGTATGGTTTGTCTTCTTGTAGAATATGCATTTTTCCCACCAGAAACGATGGCGTACAGAGTTCGATTCCATGGATCTTGCAAAGTATTAAGCAAGCCGCAAATATGAATCACTTTTCCATGAGTTTCTTTTGCTTTCTCCGCTAACATTCTCGATGCGTGCATATTTTCGCCTAAATAACTAGCACCCATGTTTTGATTGACCCTACAAATCCCCTGTTCAAATTCTTTGTCTCCTGTATAAATCCTCTGAAAGTCATCATAAAATCGCTCTACTCTCTTTGCGCGTTCTTTTCGATTGTACTTGTTGAGGACAGGAACCATTTTTTTTATCTCTTCAGCGTCAGGTTCTCTTCTTGCTTTTCGAGTGTGAATGACAAAAATTTCTGGATTCTCAATGGGCAAGACACTAATACTATTATCTGCTGCGTATCTGACAGCTCCCTTTATGCTGAAATCATATTCATGAATATCTTCCGCAATAAGTGCAGCAATGTCTTCTCGTAAACCATTTCTTATCCACATCTCAAGTCTTGACAATTGCCATGCTTCATTTTCACCATTCACTGTCTGCGCAATATAGTCTGCTGTTGTTTCCAATGTGATGAGAGCAGGTTTTTCTGCTTCAAGTGCGCGTCGCAATCGGAGTGTACCTTCTCTGTCGTCATGCACAACACCTAAAAATACAATCTCTTGTGTCATTTTTCTTCCTCCACATCTTTTCGATGTACTCCTAAGGAAGTGCTGAACAAATATTATTCTAACGGCACTATTGGCGTAAATTTTATATATCATAACACTATACTGTCAATTATGACATCAATAGCAAAAGAAGTATGGAAGGAAATAGAAAGCGACGTTATTGTTCGCAGAGGATTAGAGAAAGGAATCATCAGCATGAAGAATCTTGCAGTCTATTTGATAAATAAAAAAAAGATTGCGGCGTCGTTAGATGCAGTGGTAAGTGCAATTCGAAGATACAAAGAAGACCAGCCGCTGGAAAAAAAGTACGAAACTGCGCGTCAGATGCTTTCACAATCAAAAGAGGTAAGAATTACGACAAACATCGTACAAATTATTCTTGAAAAGAACAAAGAGACACAAAAGCTGCTGCAAAAAGCGTTTGAAAAAATAGATTATGATAAAGGAGAATTGTTGTTAATTATGCAGGCAGAGCAATCCATTAAACTGATGTTGAATGAAAAAAATAAAGAAAAGATTATTGACATCTTTCCAAAAAAGACAGTTATCGGTTTGGAGGAAAATATTGCGCAAATAAATATTACTCTTTCGGATGAAGCAGTGAAGACACCGGGGATTATGTCTGTGTTTACTACAGAGGTAATGATGCATGGGGTGAATCCTGTAGAGATAATGAGTTGTGTTCCAGAAGTGTTATTTTTTGTAAAACAAAAAGATGTGCTTAAATGTTATGATGTGATTTTTGGATTGTGCAGTAAATAAGAATTCTCACTGCTTCAAATCAAATTCTCGCATAATCTTTATATTCCCCTAAAGAAAAAGAGCGTTCAGGAAAGGCCTGCGGTACAGACCAAGAGATTGTCTGGAGCCTTTAGTGCAATACTAAGGGCTTGTCCAGATCTCTGTTCTCTCGAACTCCCTGAACGCTAACAATTTCTATGAATAAACTTATTCATTAAATTATCGACGATAATTCCGAAAATTCTAAGGAAAAAACAGCGAAATTTTCGACAAAAACGAGTTTTACCGAAAATCTTTCGGACACACCGAAACGAATACGGTTTTGGCGAAAGAATTAGGCTACTTTTCTAATCCCATCAAAATCAATTGCGTAGAAATCAAATGGTCCTGCAATGTAATGCGGTCTTTCTTGTGCTGCTCTTTGCATAAGAGCAACAAGATGATCAAGCATAAGATTTTGGGAACATCTCCCTGGAGCAAATCCTAAAGGCGGATTTCGATGCGTGTTCAGTGCGCTCCAATATGGTGTTCTCTCAAGAGAAGTGTATGCTGATTTTTTTATGGAGCAATCTCGCTTGATCTCTGTTCGTTTTTTACCTCTCTTTGTTTTGTCATAAACTCTGTATAACTCAATTGTCTGATCAGATCTTTTTACTATAGAAAGAACGTAAGAGTGCGCTTTTTGGAGGAAGGGATGTTCCTTATGCCGTGCTCGGTGATCAATATCATCAAAACAATTGTCCAGCGTTCGAAATTCTTGTGGGTAGTCTTCTCCTGACCTGAATGTCCCTGAGCAGAATCCAATACTCTGCCTTCCAAAAAATGATTTCTCCTCAAGTACACGGTATTGTTCTTTTACGCTATGGCGTTGGGGTTCTTGTTGAAGCTGGGCGTAGATACTTGGAGGGATGTTATATCCTAATCTATCAGAACCAAGGAGAAACCCGCAGGTTTTTTTCTCGTTATCAAAATACACAGCAGCAACGTGTAATGTCATGCTTTCACCGCTTCAGAGATTTTGAGATATTGTGCAGCAACTTCAGTGAATATCCTTCTTCCGGTCTCATCGTCGTTAAAAAATCCCTCTTGTGTTCTAAGACTGTAATAATTATGGCATTGTTGTGCGTATGCTCTTGCTGCATCAGTTTCTTTTGCAGCAAAAAGTCTTCGTGTTTCTTCATAACTGGAAACAAGAAGATCAGCTTCTTGTTGTGGAAGTGCGAAGTCATCTTTATATTGCTCAACAAGCGCATGAAGTGTTGCTAGCTCTTCTGCTTCTTTTGAAAGTCGTCTCGTTGCAGTCATGATTATAAAGAAATGAGGGTTTGCTTAAAAGTATTGCTGAAAGAATCGCTTCGTGAAGTAAGAACACGCACCAGCAAAGACCACCTACCCAATTCATCTCTTTATTAAAAAGTTAAAAAAATAATAACTAAAGATTACTTAGGGATTCTCTAGGGCAACAAGGCGATTATAGGTGGGATTTTCGACAGGTGTTTTCACCAATGGTTTTGCCGACAGGTTTCGTAGCCAGTGAAAATAAAAAATTTGTATTTGTTTTTGAGAAAAAGAATTTTCTTTATGTAGTCACTAAACGAGCTCGCACACTATCTATTTCTCCTCTTAATTGATCATTGTGATATACACGTTCATTGATTCCATAAACTGCGTCGAGGTAGAGAGTCACATCTTCTCGTTTGTTTTGGTTCTTCAATGCTCTTCTGTTTGTTCTTGTAAACGCTTCCACTGCTTCTACTCTTTCTATAAGATATGCAAGTCCAGGTGCTTCTACTTCATTTCGATACACGACATTTGCCCGCGCGTCTCCGTCTATTGTAAATGTCTTTGGTCCACCGACTGATCCTACTCTTATTCCTAGCTTTCGTGGTTGTGTTGTTCTATCTCCAAAAATAGTTTGTTCTCTGAATCCAAACATCTCTGCAACGTCTGTCATTTCTCGTTCTCCAAGACCAATTTTTTCGAGTCCTAAAACTCCTGCAGTGTAGATCGTTGCTGCAAGTTGATACAACAGTTCTTTTCCTCTTCTTGCACTATTCCACTCATTTACTGATGACCATCCTATGTTTCCGCTTTCAATAGTGTCTAAAAAGAGAATATGTTCTCCTCCTTTTGTGGTTGCAATGTAGTTTCGTGTATAGCTTGCAGAAGATTCTGCATATCGCCCAATAAACTGGATACACGCCCCAATATCTGTATCTCGTTGTAATGCTTTGATAATTGATCCATTGCGCTTTGTATTTCCTGTTTTCCAACATAGATCTAATCCTGCAATCATTGTTACTAACTCTTCGTATGGTTCTTGTGGTCGAACAATTCGAATATTATAATGTGGACCTACTTCTTGTTCAAAGAGTTTTGCGAGTTCAGTATTTGCTTCAATTCCTTTTGCTTTATCAGTAAGTGTTTTTACTCGCGCTCTTTTTTCAGTTTTTAACTGAACTGCGGGATCCAAAACTGTTTCATCAAGTTCACGGAATGCCATAGTGTATCCAGATGCGAAGAGCATTCCAACAATTCTGTCCAATTCTTCTTTTGGAATAACACTTGGCGCGGCAGCCATTTTCGCGGCATATACTTGGCATGCTTCTTCTTCACGAATAGAAGGTCCAGTTTCATTTATGGTAGAGTCAGGTATATGCCCTGATATTCTCACTAATTTTTCCAATTCTTCATCGTTAAGAAATAGTTTTGTTGCTGTATCTTTTTCTTTTAGAAAAGAAGCTATTTCACCAGTAAAATCGTAATTTGTTTGTTGCTTATATCTTAACTTGTCAAAACCGTTTTGTATAGACGTATCAGGAAATGCTTTTTTACCCTGCTTCTTATCGAGAGATAATTCTGAATATAATAGTTTAAGCTCTCCAAAGGGATCATTTTCATTCTTTATTGGGATGGGATTCTTGTATTCTAATGCATCCATATACTTTAGAGAGTAGAGAACTAACGGATCTATCTTGTATGGGGTCTCTATTTGTGGGGTTGCTAAGATATTGTCTTCATTCATTCCCTTTATTAGAATTGTACTTATTTTTAAATGTTTCGGCTATTTACTACTCCCTAGTGAAGTTAATCTATTTATTCTGAAGAGTGAATCGAACAGAACAAGCGAAAGAAACTAAAAAATAGTTTCAAGAGCTCTCACTAATTCTTTGGTCTATTGGAAGCGAGGTGCGATTCACCTCATTCAGCAGCACAGAAAAACTTCATAGAAATAAAAAAATGGCCCCGATGAGATTTGAACTCACGACCACTCGATTATCAGTCGAGCACTCCAATGCCCAACACATATCCTTATTCGCATAAGGTAGTGGATTCCCAGGCTAAGCTACGGGGCCAGTAAGGAATAATATCTTTAGAAAAACAGTTCTTTTATAAATATTTTGAAAAGAGAGCTTTGAATAATTCAATTTTTCTTCGAATTCAAAGCGGTTCTATTGAGAATTTTGAGAAAAAATCACCCTTGGTATTTCAAAAAGCGATTTTTCAAAATTCTCAAAAGAAAAAATAATTCTTAATATTATTCCTTCTTCTCAGCGATAGAACGCTTCAATGAAAGCAATTGCATCAATTTCAATGTCTTGACTTCTTGCTGAAGTTCTTCCATCTGGTGCTGCATTTTCTGAACCATTTCATAATTATGGTTGGTATTGTTAATGTTTTCCTCAAGCGCGACGTTCATCATAGATGATTTTTGAATTTTGCTGTTAAACTCTTTGATCCAGGAATCCATATTCTCCTTAAACGCGTAGAACTCATCCACTCTTCTTGTTGTTTGTTGTAACATAGTATCAACCTCTTTTTTGTTTGTTGGCACAATCTTCCAGTAAACTAATATAGGAATTAGTATACTGCTATGGTGCAACTACTATATATACCTTTCGATTTTCGATTAGAAAACAATTTATAGAGTAACATCTATAAAATGTTCATGAGACGGAAAATATTCTTTGTAATAACTGTTTTTCTGTTATTATGCTCCCTCCTCCCATCTTCCCTCGCAGAAGAAACAGCAGGAGTTTCCCCAGACAATCTTATTCTTTGGCATCTTGAAGTGTTCATGGAAAAGTTTGGCATTGCGTTGACGTCAAGTCCATCAGTCAAAGTGGAAAAATCATTAAACGCAGCAGAGGAACGAGTAGCAGAGTTTGACAAAATGTTACGGTGGAAAAAAATAGAAGAAGCAAAAAAAGCAAAAGAAGAACATGATCTGTTGATGGAAAAGATAAAAGAAATCATCATCGACCTTGAAAAGAAGAATACGGAAAAAGAATTTGAAGAAATCCTTTCCATTGAGAAGAGTCATATGGCATATGGGGGAGAAATGGTCGATGTAATGACACAGAATAACGCAACAGAATTGGGTGATGAAGAGTTTGAGTTATTAGCTGATTTTGTTAAAAAAGAAACTGAAAACATTCTTCTCATCTCAAGTGAAGTGCAAACAAAAAAAGCGGCAATCATCTTGAAGCTCAAAGCAAGTGGTTTAACAGACACAGAAATTGCAACGCTTGAGCAAAACTGGAAAACAGGATCTTATGAAGAAATAACAGAAGGAGTAACAGGCGCAGTCAGCGCTGTTGCGGAAAATATTCCTTCGGCGGTTTCAGATCCAGTCACGCAAACAGTTGATGCAGTTACAGAGACGCAGGCAGGAGAAATTGCGGGTTCAATCGCGGAAACAATCACAGAAAATGTTGATGTCTCAGAAGGAGTGGAAAAAGCAGCGGATGTTGTCGAAGCGGTCTCTACAATTGTAACAGACACGACAACAACAAGTAAAGTAAAGATTGATGGAGACGTGACTGCGGAACAAATGCAGCGAATTAACATTCTTTATGAGCAGCTTCGCGCAGAAAGCACAGATGCGGAAATAGAGCTTACGGTTTCCAAGATGGATAACGGACTTTGGAAAATTGAAAAAGAGATTGATGGAGTCCTCACGTCATTGCAACAAGAACAACTCAATGACCTTCTCGTGACATTAAGCAGTGAGCCGTCAACAGTGAAAATTAAAATCAAATATGATCCTGGCGATGCAAGTGCATCAAACGGTGTTGTGGTGGGAGAAAGTGAATCCGGTTTAGAAACCGCGTTTGTGATTGGGTAATCTACTCTTTAATCAGCTACGCCTGTTGTAATCTTCTCAGAATTTCATACGCCTTTAATACAGATTCTTCTTTCACATAAATCAGTAACTCCAGACTTGCGGTGAGACATTCACTTATAGTAATATTGTTGAGCACAAATTCTTTGGTGACAAGAGAAAGCGTTCCTTTAATCTTCTTTGTCTCTTCAGGAAAAATAATGCTGATTTCAGACATATTTTTCATAGTATCAATTAACGTAAAATCTTCCAATACTCCTTTTAACTGCTCAACCTTTTTTTGATCAATGAAGAGGGTAATGTTTTGTGTTCCAATAACAATCTTCAATGTTTCTCCTTTGTCATAATCAGTATGACTGATAATTTTCTGGAGTTTTTGCATCAAGGTCTTGTCTTTCTTGAATTCCAGAATTGCGATTTTATCTTTCACAGTGATTCGCGTATTTTTGAAAAGATCCAGGCATTCTTTCTGTTGTTTTTTATCTTCAGAAAACTCATATCTTCGGAGCATAGCAACTGTTGCATCCATTTGATTTTTTTCTGTAATTCCTTTCTTGATAAGATATCTCGCTAACGCTCTTCTATTGATTAAGCCTTCTATGTAACACTTTTCAATTTCTGGTTTTGCGGCAAGCAATTGCCTGAACTCTTGTTCTATTTGTGACATTTTACTAAAGAAAGTGACGTTTCTTAATAAATATTGTGTTTTATGACACAAGGAATAAAAACAAAATGAGATTCTCAAGAAATGCATCAAATGATGCGGAGGTAACGAAAATGATAGAAAACACAACTGGAGAAAGAAATAGAGAACTAAGAAACACAGGTGGTTGCGCCTGGAGTGCAAGAACAGAAATACAAACTTGTTTCAGCAGTAGTAAGAAGATCAAGAATTGACAGAGCAACGATAGATGAAGTTGCAGCATGTGTACAGCAACAAAGATCATTGGCAGATATTTTTTTCAGAGATGAAATTCTTGATATTTGCCCAGACATTTTTCCTCCAAATTTTGTTGGTGCATACATTGAAAGAGACGCGAATTATGGAGCAAAGCAAAGCGATACTCCTGAAGGATTTTTCAGGAGAAAATTCTCAAACAGACGCGTAGACACGCTGACGCAGCTCTACAGACAAATACTCTCTGCAGCAAAAGCAGATGCGACAAGAAGAACAACTGCGGTTCATGCGGTGCAATTTGGCGATCAAGAGAACATGACGTATGCGTCACTAAAGGAAAAATATCATATGTTTTATGAAGCAGTCGCGTTACAGAGTGGTCTTTTGGATGAACCGCTTCTTTCTGAAAACTCTTCTGTACGCAAAAATCTGGAAGAAAAAATGCGTGCTTATGAAGGAGCAGAAGGAAAGGCAGTCATGGACAATTTCTTTGCGTTGATTGACTGTTTTAAAGAGTTGGGGATTTCACAGAGAAGAGAGGTCAAACAAAAATATCCCATCCATGGTTTGGTATATGGAGATACAATCTCTCTTCCAAACAAGATAAAGCAACAGATGGAGCAGGCAGGGCAGCTTGTTTTCAACGCATTGCAAAAACGATTGAGAAGACCGCAAGATGCGATTTTTTATAGTCTTGATTTCTTCCTTGCAGGAGATCGCGTCTATTTGGGTGCAGATGTCCATGAGCAAGCAATTGGAATGGGAATCCAGCATCAAGTAGGAGGAGGAGGAACAACTGAATTTTATGATGCACTTGCAGTTCTTATTGGGCAAAGAACAGCGTTCAAGACAGTAGGAATAAGCTATGATGACGCGCTCTGCAGAAAAAATCGTCTTTATAACATGGAAGTCCAAGCAATGCGAGAAAATTTGAGAGAACGTGGATATATGGTGCGAGATAATAGTCCTGCTGATTTTACTCTTCGTTTGTATGGGGGAACAGCAGGTGTCCCAACACCAGAAGTAACTACTGCTACTGAAGATAGAGCAGCAATTATGAAACTTCTTCAAGACAAAAAAGAAGAACTTTTAGAAATAGGTGTTTCTGTTCCAAGGACATATACCTGTAATACAAAAGATCTTGTGGAAAGCGCAGCGTTACGTGATGAAGTTGTGGACATTCTTGAGACAGCGCAGGTGTTTATACACCCGAAGAGAGAGCATGTCTTTAAACCATTTGAAGTATGTCTAGAATACGCAAACGCGCCACAGCTTCTGGGAATGACGCTGCAAAAAGCGGGATGTATGGATGGAGAGACGACAGTGCTTGTGATGGAGCGGGTAAAAAATTACATTCCGTTTGCGGGAAAAGAATATCCTCATGAGATTAGGGCATATTTCCTTAATAAATCGTAAAGAAGCAAACACTTTTTAACTTCTTTCTTTTTTTCTTTTCCTATGCCTGACCTTATCGCAATCAAAGAATATACAGACAGCGCGACAACAAATATAGTCATCGATACAATAGAAAAAAACAAACAAGTTCTTGTTTTTGTCAGCAGCAAAAGCAGCGCGGAAAAAACAGCAGAGATGATCGGCCAGCAAATAAAAAAACAAAATATGTCCAAACATCCCGATTGCGAACAACTTGCGGAAGAAATTCTTAGCGCATTAACAAAACCCACAAAACAATGTGAACGCGAGGCAGCGTGCGTCAAATACGGCATTGCGTTTCATCACGCAGGTCTTGTCCAAAAAC
>CAYLMH010000029.1:0-18665 GCA_964385055.1 uncultured Methanosarcinales archaeon | reverse complement strand
TTTATCGACATTTACTTTTTAAGATATTTTTACTTTAAATAATAAATAAACCCCCATTGCTCACGCAATGGGTCCCCCTGACATTTGATGTTGTTGGTGCGTGTTTTTTTTGCTGGGCGATTCTATTTTGTGTAAGGCGATTATTTTTGTAAGATTGGCAAATTAATGTTAAAATTTAAGAATGCTCTCCTATTCTTTTATTCCATGACTTTCGACAAACAGAAACAAAAATATCTCGCAGAACTGGAATCTGGACTTCGCGATAAATCAAAAAAAGGATTCATTGACGCAGAGATTAAAGAACTCGTTGCGGTCATAAATAAACATCCGTCTTACTATACAACAAGCTCATGCTCTGGCAGGATTTTGCTCTACGCCACTTCTCCTGACAGAAAGAAAAATGAAACTGAATGGATTTTGGTCAGCCATCAAGAAGTTCTACTTTCTGAAGTTAGTGAGAAACTAAAATCAATGAATACTATTTCTTCAGGCATTGTTTTTTTTCGATTTGAACCGCTTATTTTACACATCGTTTGCAAGGATTTAGACGCTGCGCAGCGGTTATTATTGCTATGCAACACTGCTGGATTAAAACACAGCGGCGCAATTTCGCTGGGCGAGCGCATTGTTGTGGAGATTATCGGCAATGATCGCTTGGACGCTCCTGTTGCGAAAGATGGAACGCTTTTGATTACTTTAGAAGGCATTTCTCACTTTGTTGCTGACGCAAACGAGAAAATGAAACGAAACGTGGAGAGGATTGATAGGTTGAAAACAGAAATGGAAAAAGGGAATAAATAGAAAAGGTATAGAAAAGATAAAATCTAAAAAAATTGAAAAACAAAATATAATTACTTCTTTTTCACAAGCATCATAATCATTGCAAAGAGGATAAACAATCCTACTGCTAATGCTCCTGCCAACAATGGAATGGACAAAGAAGAAGATCCATTTGCTTCTGTTTCTTCGCTTTCTTCAGTTGCTGGAATAGTCACTGTTGTTGAAGTTGTTTCTTGTGCAGGTTCTTCTTGCGCTTCAGATTCTTCTGTTTCTTCAGCAGCATTTTCATCTGCTTCTTCTTCAGCTGCTTCATCGTCTGCGTTTTCGGCATCTGCTGTTGTAGAACACTCAGGAACAGTTACTGTCTGGAATCTTTTGATTTCATCATTATTATTGTTATACTCTACTTCTGCGCGAATGTCATAGTCTCCTGCTTCAACATCTTCATCAACAATAAACGTGTATGTTTTTTCAAACATTGTGTCTTCATCTGTCCAGCTTCCTGTTCGTAAATCCATGAACTCAAAACGGTTGATGCCTAGATCATCGTTGATAATAAGCAAGCCTGCATCTTCATCCAAAGAACCAATGTTGTGCGCTTCGACTGCAATACTGAATGTTCTGTCTTCGCAATCAAGCACTTGTGGTTCTGGCTGAAATAAATCAAGTGTTACTTCAGAAGGCTTTTTGTCGACGCTGATAATGATTGTTTCATCGATTGTATACTCTGTGCCATCTTCATCTTTTCCCTCGACACGAATGTCCAGATCAAAATTATCTTCTTCTGCACAGTCTGGAATAGTAAAGCGGAACGTTGCGCTGTCATCTGCGCCAGGATCAAGATTGTCAATTCGTATTTCTTCGTCTATCTCATCATCACTATTCTGCGGACAGAAAGAGTTTAACTCAATCATAATATCAATACTTCGTATTTCATGATCTGTTGTTCCTGTGGAGAATGTATTTTGAACTTCTACAGTGAGATCAATGTTGTCATCTGGCGCTGCTTCAAATGATCCGCCTGACGCGTCAACATCATCGTCGCTCTCCCCATCAATTTCAACATCAATGTCGCTAAAACCAAGACCTGCTGCAAAAACAGCCGGCAAGAAAAGTGCTGAAATCAACATACTCACTGCAAATAGTAATCCTTTATTCATAGTAATCCCCCACTACGAGAAGGTAATGAAAAGGTATTTTTAAAGGTTAGGTTTTATTTGAGGGTTTTTTGGAGCTGATTTAGAATAAGATACATTGATTACATAAAAATTAGATAAGACCCCATTGCTGCTGCAATGGGTCCCCCTGACATTTTTACTTTTGCTGGTGCGTGTTTTTTCTTTTGTAATTAAGCAAACATTTGCTTTTACTTTATTTGAATCGCCTGACAGTCCTTGAGAATCCCTATTCTTTTATTATTTATTTTTTCATTAAAATAGAATTTCATAGAAAAGAGGTTAGAACTTCGACTAAGAATTATAAGAAAAAGTAGGAACTATGCCCTCCTTGTGGAGACCCATAGTTCCTTATGACTGGTGTTCACTCACTGATTCAACAGGGGTTGAACTTTTGATGGACACCAACCCAACTAACAATTCATGATATGATGATATGGTGGTTCATGACAAATTTTGTGATTGCTTTCTTTATGCTAAAAAAAGCATGAGTCGACTCATGGACTATGATGAAAGGAATTGAGATTAGTAGGCAACAGACTCTGCTGTTCTTGAGCAGTTTCTTTCCTGAACGCGGGTCAATATAGTTTTTTTCATAGTTTCATATATGTCCTGCATCTGCGCATTCCGTCTACAAGCTTGTAAGCTCTCATAAACAGTCTCTGCATACGCATTTCACATACGGCAATTATGTTTTCATCCATAACTGCTTACCTTAACTGGGACACCACGTCCATTTTCCTGCCATTTATGCTTGAGCTACAGACACTATGTTCTTTGCAATAAAACAATCGAACATACCTGGTCTCAAACACCATCACTGTATTCTCTCTCGATAAACACAGGATGACCAATGAATCTTGGAAACATATTTTTCTGTTTCACAACATTCCTTGTTGCATGAACAACATTATCCATGCCTACTACTCAATTTTGGTTTTTATTTTACTGAGCCGTGCCAAACAATTCAGAACAAATAAAACATAAAGAAAAGAACAATTATTCTTGGCTGAACTGGTGTTCTTCTCTTTGCCGTTTTTCTGTTCGATAAGACTTTTTGGTAAAAATCTTACTGTCATTGCTTGCACACAATTTTTGTATTCGAGCTTTGCATTTTTGGTGCCTCCATCCTGACAAAACATCATCTTTTTTCCGACAATATTTTATTGGATAAGTCTCTTATACAAACACACTGCATGACACAGTGTTCTTATCTCAGTAATCTGAATTTTATGTTGTTTATTTTTTTGTTATAATTTATCTTTTTGCTCCAAAGTAAAACATTTTTTCAATCGCGACATCATTTGCAGCAAAGCTTCCTGTGCGAGGATTACCAGCAGATTGTGGTTGCGCTGCTGGCTGCGTTGGTTGTGTATCTTGAATTGTCCTTTGCACAGGAACTTCTTGCGTTGGTCTTTGCTGTAAAAGTGATAATCCGCTTATTTGTTGTGCAAGTTTTGCAAGTTGTGCGTTGCTTTGTTCGATTTTTTGTTGCAACGCATTAAACTCATTTACAATTTGCGTCGCGAAATTTTGCATGATCGCCTGCGTTTCATCACGTGTCATGACATTTTTCATGGACTGTTGAATTTGTTTTGCAACATCTTCACTTGGCTGTGCTTGTAACGTTGTTTGTTCTTGTTTTATTTCTTCAACGTGTTCTTCATGTTTGACTTGTGGTTTGTCTTTGATAATTTCTCGGATAACTAAGGATTGATCATCATTAATATGCATGTCAGACAATGCTTGTTCTTCACTCTCGCCCACCATTGTTACTGCCAAAAATGCAGCATCTTCATGATTGTTCGCGATTCCTTGATGTTTTAATTCACCTGCCAATGCATTCAATTTTTTTAATCGTTCTATGTCCAATCATACCACCTGTTTCACTGTTGTCTTTGTTTTTTGAGTACACTTGTTGCCGTTGAACCATATTGGTGCACATCTCTTTGCTACCAATATACATTTCTGTATACTAATATGGATGAACTACTATATAAAGGTTTCTTTTTTTGCTTGTTTTTGGTTGAATTTAGGGTTTTGGAGTTTGCTTGTTGTTACTTTAAAATAGTTTATTTAAGTCGTGTCAGAACTTTTTTAAGAAGAAAGCGGTTTCTCTCTTCTTATGAGAAAAACTTTTTTAGGAGGAATGCTTGTTGGAATGCTTGCTTCGGGATGCGCTTCTGTTCATAATAAAGAACGTGATGGTTCAGTGCGTATTAAACCTGCTTTTCCTGAACCTACCACAAAAACACAAGGAATTGCATCGTATTTACAAGAGCATGGCCAAGATGGGAAAATGGGAGCGAAATGTGGTTCGTTTCATACTGGTGCAGGATCTCTTGGTATTTGCTATATGGATTTAAACAAGCCTTTTGATTATAGCGACGATATTTTTTATTTTAGCTTTGAAGAAGCGGACCATACTTGCATTGATTTTGGATTAGATGATACCCTTGATGATGTTGTTATGGATGGGACATCAACTCCTATTTCTGTCAAAGACACAAAACCTGAACTTCAAGCATTTTTTTATCATGAATATAAGGCCGTCGTACGAAAAGTATACAGAAAGATGAAGCGCGAGGGTTATTTGTGAGAAAAGGCGCAGCTTCTGCATTAGCTACTTTGCTTCTCGGTGCTTGTGCTCCAAAGCCTCATGCAACTGAATCTGTGAATGTACAGATAGTTTCTACTGTTCCTATCGCGCGACTTGTCGCTGCTTCTGTTATCGACAAAGATCAAATACATGAAGGATATTACTGGGCGCAATATGAGGAGGGAAGAGAAGAGTACACTGTTCTTTACAAACCTTCAGGCCAGAGCGGTGAGTATATTGATGATGTTCTTTTGTTCCAAGAGGGCAAGAATCCTCATTATGAATACGCGGATCTTGGGGTTTTAGGAGGAGTTTCATTGATTGTTTCTCTTGACACTGGCACAATGATTTCGTATAGTTTTCTCTCTGCTGAGGAGAAGTCCTTTCATCAACAAAAATATCTTTCTGGTCTTCTTGCTGTTGTAGAAAAGATTGAAAGAACAGAAGATATAAAAGCACTAGAACAAATAACTCCTCCATGACGTCGTCTTTTTTTAAAAAAGTATTTGCCGGAATAGGTATTTTACTTACTGTCACTCATTTTCTTTATTATGTTATTTTTACTGCGTATACTAAAATAGCACCTTATGATTCACTATATTTCTTTCTTGGATTTGGAGTGCTCTGGTTGGTCTTTGTTCTGCCGATGAAATACTGGAAGTGAACTATTTTCCAAATAATGGCAATTGCCTTCCGCGCACAGTTGTAGAAGGAGCAGTTATTGCTTCTCGAGAAATTACTGGTTGCGGTGAATCTGGAACACGATGTAGTGGTTGTGAATGAGTAACTTGTATTGGTTGTCCTGGAGGCGGAACAATGTTCATCATATATCTTCCTGATCCTGTCTCTTTGAACATGACACGGTCAGAAGCTGTTCTTTGATATACTTCTTCTGCCAAGCGGTAATCTGCTGCAGTCATTCTTCCTTCTCTAAATCCGTACCCTTTATCTCCTGGTTCAAGATGCGTATAATCTAATGTTACTGCACGCATTTGATATCCACGTAATGATTCTGGAAGCTGGACACTTTCTGGTTGATAATAAACAATCGTGTCTGCTGGCTTTTCAGACTCAAGAATTTTGCTTTCTAAATTTCTGAGATGGATCATCTTATCTATATCTGATTTAGCATATAACTTAAGACTTCGATCATTGCCTTTGACATGCCCTCTCGCACCAAGTCGCACCATATATGTTTTTTCATCTTTGTAAAGAACTGTTGCAGTGTACACTCCTTGCTCTCTATTTCGCCCGATCAACTGATTATACTTTGCAACGGTCATATTTCCTGTAAGCAGTGCGATGTATACTTGAATAGGGTTTTCAGGATCTTTCGCAATCTCTCTTTTTTGCGCTACAAGAAGATGATCATCAGTTTGTTCTCTGACATCATAACGGCCTGCTGTTTCTACTAACGCAGCCATAAACTTAGCCATCACTTTTCGTTGTTGCATTACGACCATATTATATTCTTTCCAACGAGGAGATATATAAAGGTTTTGCTTATTTACTACTACAATGGAGTTACTTCTTCTTTTTTGAGAATTATACATTTTGTAAACGCTCTTTCTGCTGGTTTTAAAAAGGGGAAATGGAGAGTATGAGATTATGAAAATGTTTCAATTTCGAAAAAATTTAAATAAAATGAGTTATATCAATCGATATAACATGCTAAAAAAGAAAAAAGCGCTTTCATTATCACGTTCACCTCGATTAGATACTGTCCTGATGGTAGAAAAATTCATCAAAATGCATGATGGTGAATTCAAAAAAAGAAAACTTTGGGAATCATTACCTAAAAAAATGATGTACCAGACGTATTGTGTGATCATTGATTATTTACTGTATTCTCACAAGCTTTCAATCGATGCGGAAGGAAAAATCGGCTGGATATGGTATCCAGAATCAGCCAGATCATGGCTGAAAAAAACACACCTGGGGTTAGAAAACGATGAAAAAACCTTCCGTCGCACGATTCGCTGATGAGAAACTAAAAACTGCGTTCTACTCTCTGAAAGAGGGTGATGATAGTGATAGGCAACTGTTCGAAGTAGTTCATAAAGCGGTCCAGATTATAGAACAAAATGCATTTTCTGGAGTACAACTTCGCAAACATCTTATTCCGAAAGAGTATCAAGTAAAATATGCAGTTAAGAATCTTTGGAAGTATAATCTTCCAAATGGCTGGCGACTTCTTTATAGTATTGAACAAGAAGATCTTGTGATTATTAGTGTCATTTTAGAATGGTTTGATCATAAAGAATATGAACGAAGATTTAAGTATTGAGGTGAAACGATGAATGAAACAAAATTATTGCGAATTTGTCTTGGTATTGCAGCACTTGGCATTGTGTCTTTGTTTTTTCTTTCGCATAATCTTGAGGCAAAGGAAATAGAAATTTCTTTAATTACTCCTGATTATGTTGGACAAACTATTTCTGTTTCAGGGACTGTTTCGAAGATTTCTCTTGGAGATGGAATGACATTCATTACACTGGAAGATGATGGAGAACTCTTTCCTGTTGTTTTCTTTCAAGAGATTAGCGATGTTTTTTCTGGAGACAAGATTAGTGTTTCAGGGAAAGTGCAGGAGTATAAAGGAAGATTACAGATAGTTGGAGAGAAATATTCGCATGATGATTCGTGAATTGTTTCTTTCTTTATTTCTCCATTTCTTGATATTTGTATAATAGAAAAATAATAAAGAGATAGGGATTCATTAGGACTGTCTGGCGATTCAAGCAAAATAAAGGAAGAAGTTGCTTAGCAGCAAAGAAAATATAGTGAAGGCGCCAAATATTCGAACAACGAAGAGCGCCTTCACTATTCAACTGAGGCGATACAAATGTTAGATAGTAAATCGCCTCAGCTATACACGCACCAGCAAAACGCAAAATGTCAGGGGGACCCATTGCAGCAGCAATGGGGTCTTTATGAAATATTTTTGTAAAGAAACAAAGAAATATAGAAACCAAAAAAAAGAAGAAAGAATAAAAAACAAATAAATAAAAAAATTATTCAATCACGATGTCTCTGTGCTTAACGCGTTTCATTTCGTCATTACTGACAATGATTCGCACATCATACACTCCAGGAGGAACATCTTCTGGAATGTCAAGCGCAACAGAGAACTCATCAGCATCTCCTGTTCGGATATCTTCTGCTGTTGATGTCGCAACAAGACCAAGATCTGGAATGACAATCGTCAACGCGATGTTCTCCAATCTGCTCTGTCCAATATTCTCAATATTGACAAACGCTTCAAGGACATCTCCTGCTTGCACAACATCATTCGCCAAATCTACTTCATCAAGCCTGATATTATTTCTTGGATTGTTGTTTGTTTCTTCATCTGTTACTGTAATCGTAACGCTGTCTGTTCCTTCATTGCCATATTGGTCATAGACAGTCAACGTCACCACGTATGTTCCATCTTTTGTAAAGACATGTCTTACGTTCTTATTGCTGTCCGTGTCTCCATTACCAAAGTCCCAAACGTAGGTAAATGGCGCAACGCCCCCTGCATCAACATACGACGCAAAGGAAACATCAAGATCTTCTTCGCCACTTGTTTTGTCTGCGTTAATATGGACGGTCATTGGTGAGACAATAGTCACTCGTAATGTTCCTGTCGCAGTGACTGTATTGCCTGAACTGTCTGTCGCGACAATAGTGTATGGGTAATATCCTAATGCCATTCCTGTTGTGTCAAGGATGTATTCATAGGTACTTCCACCAGTCATGTTGTATGTTGTTCCATCAATGGTGAGTTCAACTGAATCTACTGCATCATTGTCTGTGACATTTGCGGTGAATGTTACTGTTTCATTTTGGCTGACCGGATTTGGTGAAACACTTGTACTCATTGTTGGAGCTGTGGTGTCAACGACTTCAACATCTCGTGTTGCTGTCGCACTGTTTCCTTCGCTATCTGTCACATCATATGTTATTGTGTATGTTGCAATAACTGCAGTGTCCACTGTTCCAGATGTGATGATTGAAGATGTTACATCTCCATCAAGACTATCTGTCGCAGTCGCTCCTGCATCTGTGTAGGAATCACCAAGTTGTACTGTTTCAGGATTGTTTCCTAAAACCGTGATGACTGGCGCTGTTGTGTCTTCCACAATAACAATTCGTGTTTCATTTGCCATGTTACCTGCGCTGTCGGTGACGTTATATCGCACTTCATAGACGCCTACCGCACTTGTATCAACGAGGTTTACTGTGATAATATCTGCAGTAAGATCTCCATCAACATTGTCTGTTGCATTTGCTCCTGCGTCTGTGTAGGTTGTCGCAGCTTCAACTGTTTCTGGATCATTGCCGAGGATGGTGATGACTGGCAATTCGCTGTCTGCGACGGTGAGTGATTCTGTTGCAGTTGCTTCATTTCCACCGAGATCTTGTGCAGTAGCAGTGTATGTGAATGTTGCAACACTCAGCACACTTGTATCAAGCGTGTATGTATACAACCCTGAACTGCTATCGTAATTCAGGGTATATGTTGCCCCATCAATTTCAAGCTCAACAAAATCAATTCCAATATCATCTGTTACAGTTGCTGTAAATGTTACATCTGCACCAAATTCTACTGGATCATCAGATTCTGTAACACTAATTGTTGGATCACTTGTATCTTCAACATAGAAGAGATCTGTTTCTTCATCTTCCAATCCGTTGATATCAGTTGCAGTAATGGTGAAAATTCGCGCACCAAGACCGAGCGCTGCTGTGTCGATTGAAGATGATTCATATGTGTCTCCACCTGTGTTCGTCATCGTGTAGATTGTTCCTTCAACATCAACAACTACTGTGCTTACTGCATCATTGTCTGTGACTGTTGCGATGATTGTTACTGAATCTCCATATGTTGGATTCTCTGTTGGAGAAATTTCGTAAGAGTCTATTGATGGCGCTGTTGTGTCGACGACGTTGACTGTTCTTGTCTTTTGGATTGCTGTGTTAAGATTAGTGTCAACCGCATCATAATACAATGTATATGTTTCAACTGTTGTCATATCAACAGAACCGCTTGTTGTGACTGTAACAGAAGGATCATAATTATCAGTCGCTGTTGCTCCTGCATCTGTATATGAACTTGCGCTATTTACCTCGACAGTGTCTGGATCAGAACCTAAAACTACTATAACTGGTGCTTCAAGGTCCTGTACAGTAAACTCATCAGTTGTTGTGCTTGGATTTCCTTCACTATCTGTCGCTTCAATTTCATATGTATGAACTCCTGTCGTCATACTTGTTGTACTAATTGTTACTGAGTACGTGTCTCCACTTCCACCATTATCCATAGCATAAAGTGTTGTTCCATCAACAGTTATTTCAACACTTGCAACAGCGCTGATATCATCAACAACATCAAGGCTAATAACAATATCCTCTTCATAATTAACAGGGTCAGTTACTTCTTGAAGATTTGAAAGTGTTGGACCGTTCCCATCATTAACAGTAAATGTGTCCGCAGTTGTTGTCTCACTGTTCGCATTGCTGCTGTCATCTGTTGCGGTAATTGTGTACGTGTATGCGCCTAATGCACCGAGATCTGTAACTGTGTCAAGCACAACAGAATATGTACTTCCACTGCCACCATTGTCCATTGTATACGGAACTCCATCAACTGTAATTATAACACTCGCAATATTACTAATGTCATCTGTTATATCCGCGGTGATAATAATTGAATCTCCATAATCAACAGGGTCAAATAATTCAGTGATATCACTAATCGTTGGATCTACTTGATCATCCACAACAAAAGTGTCCGCAGTTGTTGTTTCACTGTTCGCGTTGCTGCTATCATCTATTGCTGTGATTGTGTATGTGTATGTTCCCAATGCACCGAGATCACTCACTGTGTCGAGTTCAACAGAATATGTGCTTCCACTGCCACCATTGTCCATCGCATACGGAACGCCATTAACTGTAATTGTAACACTCGCAACATCGCTTATATCATCGGTTACATCTGCTGTAATTATTATTGAATCTCCATAAGCAACAGGATCATCAGCTTCTGTGATTGTTCCTATTGTTGGTGCAGTAAGATCTTCTACATCAAATGTCATTGAAGCTGTTGTTTCGCTGTTCGCATTGCTGCTGTCATCTATTGCTGTGATTGTGTATGTGTATGTTCCCAATGCACCGAGATCACTCACTGTGTCGAGTTCAACAGAATATGTGCTTCCACTGCCACCATTGTCCATCGCATACGGAACGCCATTAACTGTAATTGTAACACTCGCAACATCGCTTATATCATCGGTTACATCTGCTGTAATTATTATTGAATCTCCATAAGCAACAGGATCATCAGCTTCTGTGATTGTTCCTATTGTTGGTGCAACACCATCTTCCACAACAAAACTTCCATTTTCTGTTGCTTCATTTGCATCTTCACTATCATCCGTTGCTGTGATTGTGTAAGAATATGTTCCCAATGCTCCGAGATCATTGACTGTATCAAGATCAACAGAGTATACATTTCCACTTCCTCCATTGTCCATGTCATAATAAGTTGTGGTGCTTCCATCATCAACAGCAAGAACAACTGTGTCAATATTGCTTATGTCGTCAGTTACTGTTGCTGAGATTGTAATGGTAGAACCATACTCCACAGGATCATCAGATTCTGTTACGAGACTTATTGTAGGAGAAGTACAATCATAAATATCAATGAATTCTGCATCAGATAAATCATTATTTCCAGCAGCATCTTCTGCATAAATGTCTGCAACAAGTATGCTTATGCCGAATGGCGTAGAATCAATTGCATCAGCATCGGTGAAATAATTGTCAAGAAGTTCTGAAAGTTCGTAATCTATTCCATTAATATTGACTGCAACATAAGAAACTGGATCATCATAATTGTCTGTAACATTTGCAAAGACACTAATAGGATCTCCATAACATACAGTTGCTGGAATTGAATAATCGTTAATGACTGGATCTGTCGTATCCTGAATTTCCACGGAGCCAGTATAATCTGTTGGGGTTGTTTCATCGTTACCGGTCACTGAAAGAAGAAATGAATAATTACCTACATCATGGGTGAGAGAAGTTGTTCCTGTGTAATTACCTGAAGCATTTATCAGGAGGGGTATTGTTTCTCCATCAAAACTTACTACTGCAAGCGCATCTGTGGTAGGAGAAACAAACATCAGATCTGCTTCAAATGTAATTGTTTCGTCATATTCAGAGGGATTTGGATTTGCCTCATTTCGTGTGACAACTACTGCTGCCGCAACCTGCGCACTCAAAAGTACTGTAATCAAAAATAGACTCAATAGAAAAGATACTCCACTGTTATTTCTCATCCGAATTACCCCCACACCCAATTATTATGCTGTGTAATCTGACGCTATATAAAAAGATTATTGTTCTCGTTTCTATTAAGAGATAGTAACTCCGACGAGGAGAGAGATTACCTCTTTTCGTCACATGGTTAGTGTGAAAATATGTCGCTTCGAGTGTTTTTTTTAATATATTTTTAACAAAAACAAAAGAGATGAATTGTGAAGAAGGACTTTGCTGAGCGAGTATTTGTGGTGAGTGGTGCTTTAAACAACAAATAATATTTTTCGTTAACAGAACTTATTTATACAATGATATTTACTCATTCCCCATGCAACAAAAAGATGTTCCAACAGTCATGAAGATTCTGGAAACAGAAGTCAAGAAATTACCACTCCCTATTGTCAGCGAATACGCAGTCAAAGAAGGAAGAAATCCATTCAAAGCATTAATCTCTACTGTGCTGAGCTTACGAACAAAAGACAGCACCACCAGCAAAGCAACAGACCGATTATTTGCGCTCGCGGACAATCCGAAAGACATGATGCAACTTCCCCTAAAGAAAATTGAAGAAGCAATTTATCCTGTTGGTTTTTACATCACAAAAGCAAAGCGAATTCCAGAAATTTGCAGAATATTACTAGAAAAATTTAATGGCAAAGTTCCTGATGAGATTGATGTGCTGCTCACCTTGCCTGGCGTTGGACGGAAAACCGCAAATCTGGTGTTGACGCAAGGATATGGAAAGCTGGGAATTTGCGTGGACACGCACGTGCATCGCATTTCAAACAGGTTGGGGTATGTGAAAACAAAAATGCCTGATGAAACAGAATTTGCGCTACGGAAAAAATTGCCGACAGAATATTGGATTCCCTACAATGATTATCTTGTTGCGTGGGGACAAAACATTTGTAAACCCATCAGTCCTTTATGCAGCAAGTGCGCTGTTTTCCGTTACTGCGATCGCGTGGGCGTTGGAAAAAGCAGATAGAATAATATAGAACTTCATGCTTTGGTGAAATAATGGAACTACGAAAAATTATATGGATCATCCTTGGGTTTATCTTATTGCCTGTTGTTCTTGCAGTCGGTGTTTTATTTTTTGGCGTTATTGCGGCAATCATTCTTGTTATCGTTGTTCTTTTTGCTTTACTCTCTTTCATTTTTTATCTGAATAGACGATTCAAATATGCACTCTATAAATTCAGGACAAACGCGCCCGGATATACACAGCGAACAGAGCAAACTATTAAAAAGACCAAAACAAAAGGAAAAGAACAAGAAGTTGTTATTGAACAAATTGAAGAAGTCATTGAAAAAAAAGAGTAGCACTATGGCAAAACTCAAGGAGTATAACATCCCAAAACAAAACGGAAAGGAGTATGCTCGCTCTCAAGCATTAAAACATCACAAAATGCACGTTGAGGCGCGACAATCATTTGGCGGTCCATTATTGAAAGACGCTATTCTTGGTGGACAAGACGGACTTGTCAATGTTTTGGGTATTGTTCTTGGGGTTGCGACTGCAACCAATGATTTTCACGTTATTCTTGTCTCTGGACTTGCGGCAACATTCGCTGAATCCATTTCCATGGGCGCAGTTGTTTATACCTCCACAAAAGCAGCAAAAGAATATTATTACGCAGAATTAGAACGAGAGACCAAAGAAATTGAGAATGTTCCTGATCTTGAAATTGAAGAAGTTCGGGAAATCTATTATAACAAAGGATTCCGCGGCAAACAGCTGGACAGTATTGTCAAGAAAATTACTTCTGATAAAGAACTTTGGCTCAACACGATGATGACAGAAGAATTGCGCATGTTTCCTGACGAATATGAAAACCCTTTGAAGAAAGGATTTTTTGTCGGCATTGCGTCGCTTATCGGTTCCATTATTCCAATGCTCCCGTATTTTGTTTTTTCTGTTCAACATGCAACATATGTCGCAGTCGCTGTTTGTGCAGCGATACTCTTTGGCGTTGGTGTCCTTAAAGCAAAATGGTTTGAACTCGATTGGAAGAAATCTGGTTTAGAGATGGCATTGATCGGAACTGTTGCCGCACTCATTGGATATGTCATTGGATTGATTTTTGGCGTGACTGCGTGAGCAAGCATGATTACCATTCTCACTGTTGGTTCTTTGAAAGAGAGAAACACTATTGCGCTTGTTCAAGAATACTTGAAGCGACTTTCTTCTGAGAAGATAGTAATTTCTTATGTCAAAGAAGAGAAGGCAACGAATGATGTTGACATTGTTCGGAAGAAAGAAGGGGAACGACTTCTTGAAAAAATAGAAGCGATGAAAGATGATTGCTTCTTTGTTGCATTATCTGAAGAAGGGAAGCTGCTGAACAGTGTGGGGTTTGCTGATTTTTTGAAGAAAAATGCAGAAAAGAAAGTTCTTTTTGTGATTGGCGGCGCGTATGGACTTTCTGACGCAGTAAAGAAGAAAGCGCACGTTCTTTTATCTTTGTCACCAATGACGTTTCCTCATGAAATTGCGCAGTTGTTATTAATTGAACAACTTTATAGAAGTTGGATGATTAATAGTGGGAGGAAGTATCAGAAGTGAATTTATCTATTGATTAAAAAAACGTTTAAGAATAATTTCAAAGTGATATCTATACTCTTCTTCCTTGCCTGCATATGTGAAGACAACTTTCTCAAAGCGATTCAGAAGGTCTTTCTTCTGAACAAATGGAATCAACGCAGCAATGTCTTCCTCATCCCGAGCATTTAACCGCGCTGCTTTGGTGATAATAATATCAATGGGATCAAGAGCTTTTAACACAATATGCTCCATTCGCTTTATTTCCTTAGATTTGCTCAAATAATCTGCAGGAAGCTGCTCAGAAAAGATATATCCATCGACAAAAAGATCAATTTTCCATTGTTTGTCTTTTTTGTTTATAACTTTCTCAAACATTTTTTTATCCGCTTTTCTAAGACAAAAATCAATATCAATTGTAGATGATTTTAATCCTAAAAGCGTCATCGCTGTACCACCAACGGCAACAAGCGTGACTTCCCCCTCTAACAATTTGTCTTTTCCCGCAAGCCATGAGAGTAAATCATTCTTGTCAATCATAAAATCACCTTTGCTTTTTGATAAAATTCATTATCAAAAAATCTTCCCAAAAGATTCCATTTTCGAAGACGCATTGGTGTTGTTTTGAGAAGAAAATCATAATCTCCCTCTGCTAAAAAAGTAATTTTTCTTTCTTTATTCTTTTTAAGGAATAATAATAACTTTTTCAAGGAAGGAATTGGTTTTATGAGAAACGCTGTCTCGAGAAGATACCCTATCTCATTCTTTATCTGAAACTGAAACGCAAGCGCTACCATCTTCCAAGCGTCAATTTTATTTTTAAGAAAGAGGAATGGGATTGCTTCAATATATCTTGGAGAACGATATTTTGTGAGAATTAAAGTAATCAGCTCTTCAAGAGACAAGAGCAATGCTTTTTTCTTCTTTATGGTAAACAAAGGATAGCCATATCTATTGAGATTATATTCTATTTGTTCTCTTTCTGATGTATCCTTCATAAGGTGCTCAAGCATCTTTTGCTCAGTTATGATTTTTGCAGCCCGTAATTTTGGGCGAATGGAACGTGATAAATAGTTTCGTTCTACTTGTGTCAAAGGTGTACCACTCATTCTTTTTTTTATAGTGGCGATCTCAACTTTTCCAAAAATTGTTAGAAAAGTTGATTGATCTATTTTTGTAAGCATAACCATATTAAAGGTTATGGTATATATAAATATTGTGGTAATTTTTGCGATTAGCTCACATTTCCTTATGAAATTGCGCAGGTATTGCTTGTTGAACAGATCTACAGAAGCTGGATGATTAATAGTGGAAGGAAATATCGGAAGTAATTTTGAATGCACTCGACAAACTCCTTTGTCCAGTGCTTTTTCTGACGATAAATGGTTGCACAACCCCCACTGGACAAACACGAGTAAGATTTATAACCCTTCGTTTCTCCTTCAATAATAATGACAAACTTGAGCAGTGAAACGTCTGGAAAAATAGAGTTCATGCAAAAACCTCATGATGATAGTTTGACCACCAGCATTTTGCACCCGCTTCTCAAACAATGGTTCTTTGAAAAGTTTAAAAGCTTTAGCGAACCGCAACGGTACTCTCTTTACAACATTCATTGTCGCATTAATACTTTGGTCAGTGCTCCAACCGGTTCTGGAAAAACACTGTCTGCCTTTGGCGCTGTCCTGAATGAACTTATTGATCACAGCGAAAAAGGAACATTACAGGATCGTGTTTACTGTGTTTATGTGAGTCCTCTCCGCGCACTTTCTAATGATATTCATAAAAATCTTGTTGAACCTCTGGAACAGATGGAAAAAATTGCAGGAAAAGAATTAGGAATTCGTGTTGGCATTCGCACAGGAGATACTACTGCAACAGAAAAATCCAAGATGCTTAAGAGACCCCCGCACATTCTCATTACCACGCCAGAAAGTCTTGCAATCATGCTCGCAAGCATTAAGTTTGTAGAACATTTGAAACACGTGGAGTGGGTTGTCATTGATGAAGTGCACGCGATCGCAGACAATAAACGCGGGGTCCATCTTTCCCTCGCGCTCGAAACACTTTCTTTTATCGCACCGCACATTACTCGTATTGGACTAAGCGCGACTGTCGCGCCACTCGAGAAAGTCGCTGGATTTCTTGTCGGGTCTTCACGCAACTGTCAAATTGTGGATGTCCAATTCCTGAAAAAACTTGATTTACAGGTTATTTGTCCTGTTCCTGATCTCATTGGAACAACGCATGAAGTGATGCACGCTGAAATGTACAAAGTCATTGATGATCTTGTGCAACAACACAAAACAACGCTGATCTTTACGAACACACGAAGCGCGACGGAAAGAGTAGTGGATCATCTGAAACATAAATTTCCAAAAAATTATACAGATAACATTGGCGCGCATCACGGAAGTTTGGGCAAAGAACTGCGACAGAATTTAGAGCGACGGCTTCGCGAAGGAAAACTTAAATGCGTGGTGTGCAGCACGTCTCTCGAGTTAGGAATTGATATTGGATACATTGATCTTGTTATTTGTCTGAGTAGTCCAAAATCAGTTGCGCGATTTTTGCAGCGAGCTGGAAGAGCTGGACACAAATTGCATGAGACGGTGAAAGCACGAATTATTGTGATGGACAGAGATGATCTTGTCGAGTGCAGTGTGCTTTTGAAAGCAGCTGTTGAGAAAAAAATTGACAAAGTGCACATTCCTGCGAACTGTTTGGATGTGCTTGCGCAGTATTTGGATGGACTTGCGCTCATGCAAATATGGGATGAAGAAGAACTCTTTCAGTTGGTGAAGAAGAGTTACTGTTATCGTAATTTGAAACATACTGATTATCTTGAGATTCTTTCTTATCTAGCGGGAGAATTTACGACCCTCGAAGATAGACACATCTTTGCGAAAATTTGGAGACAGGATGGAAAATTAGGGAAACGGGGGAAGTTGGGCAGAATTATTTACATGACCAATCTCGGCACTATTCCTGACGAAAGTTTTGTGATTGTCAAAGTAGGAACGCAGACCATCGGTCATATTGATGAAGGTTTCTTAGAGAAACTACGGCCTGGAGACGTGTTTATTTTAGGTGGCGATACGTACCAATTCAAATTTTCTCGCGGCATGGTCGCGCAAGTTGTCGCGACATCGAATAGACCGCCTACTGTTCCAAGCTGGTTTTCTGATATGTTGCCGTTGAGTTTTGACCTCGCAAATGAAATTGGTCGTTTTAGATTTTTGATGGAAGACAAATTCAAACATGATAAGTCGAAGAAGGAAGTTTTGGATTTTATTCATGAGTATCTGTACGTGGACGCAAACAGTTCTGAAGCATTGTATAATTATTTTGCTGAACAATATGCGTATGTCGGGCATTTTCCTTCTGATCGCAAGATTTTGATCGAACATTACACTGATGATAAACAAAACAAAATTATTTTTCACACGCTTTTTGGACGACGTGTTAATGATGTCTTGAGTAGAGCAGTTGCGTTTGCGATTAGCCGCATGGAACATCGCGATGTTGAAATTGGCATGAACGATAATGGGTTTTACATCGGATTTCCGAAAAAGATTAACGCAGTCAAGGCGTTAAAGACATTGAAATCTGACAAACTTGATTTAGTGATGAAACACGCGATTGATCAAACAGAGATTTTGAAACGACGCTTTCGACATTGCGCGACCCGCGGCTTTATGATTTTGCGGAATTACATGGGAAGACAGAAGAATGCTGGACGGCAGCAAGTGAGTTCGATGATTTTGATGAGCGCGGTGAAGCGAATTTCTGATGATTTTTGTATTCTTAAAGAAGCTCGACGGGAAGTACTTGAAGATCTAATGGACATTGAGAATTCGAAGAAGGTTTTACGCGAGATTGAAGAAGGGAAAATCAGATTGGTGGAAATTCAGACCAAGATTCCTACGCCATTCGCGTTTAACATTGCATTGCAGGGATTTATGGATGTGCTCAAAATTGAAGATAAGATTGCATTTTTGCAGCGCATGCATGAATTGGTTCTTGCGAAGATTAGTTTGCAGAAGGGGAGGAAGTGAGAGAAGAAACGTCAAAAGTGGTGAAGTTCTTTCCAGGACAAGTGTACATTTCTATTCTTGGATGTGTTTCTTGCTCTGCGATTATTTTAAGTATGTCTTCCTGATGACTTCTACCCACAACAACAGCATAATTGGGAGATCTCCTTCTTTTCATAAAATTCGGAAGCTCAGCATATCTTTCTTCTGCGCTGTTTAAA
>CAYLMH010000028.1:0-18879 GCA_964385055.1 uncultured Methanosarcinales archaeon | reverse complement strand
TTCTTGTCCTTCACGAATCATCCCGTCAAAATCAGTTGCAACGACTTCTGCGCTCACAGGTCCATCAACAATCTGGCAAATATCAGAAACAACGGCTTTGAAATTTTTCCCCACTTTCAAAACAAGTGAAGGATTGGTGGTCACACCATCAATAATTCCTAAGTCATTCAAGCGTTTAATTTCCGCAACATCTGCTGTATCTACAAAAATTTTCATGTTTTCACCTAAAACTGCTCTCTTCCTTCATACACATTCATCGCGAAATCAACGTCTTTATTGCCGTATGTAATTGCAGCAACAGCAGCGCACATTTTCAATGCACTTGCCAAATCTTTCTGATGAATGTTTCTGCCAGTCGCGTTTCCAGAAGCGCCACTCACATGAATCTGTTTGTGTAATGTGTTCAAGAATTTGCGAACATCAGTGCTTCCACCACCAGAAGTAATTAATCCTGTGCGTCCAGCTGCAAACACTGCTTCTTTGAACGCTTCTTCACTAGGAACCCCTTCTTTCTTGCAATAATTTACTTTAACAAAATCAGCTCCTAAGCAGCATGCAACGCCTGCAGCGCCCGCGATAATGTGCGGATCTTTTTCATCAGGAACAGCTGCGCCGCGGGGATAAATCCACAACACGACAAGCATGCCGTGGCGATGGGCAGCAGCAATTAACCGTCCAGCTTCTGCGAACATTTCATCTTCGCGCGCGCTGCCAACATAAATGGTGTATCCCAAACCAACAATATTCAAGCCACTATTTTTTTTCAAATAAAGAACATCTTTGAAAGAAACAAGTGACGTACTCACTGGTTCAGCTTGTTTTGTTTTGACAAGATGAGACTTTGAGTTCATCTTGACTAAATAAGGCACGTCTGTATAGCATCGTCCATATTTTGCGATTAATCCATATTGTGCAGCAAAAACACCAATATGTTTTTTTGCTTGCGCTGCAATTCTGAAAAGGTGTTCAGGATCTGCGTCATCGAGAGGAATAGTCCCTTCTTCAAATGGTCCAAAAAAATCGTCATTGAGATGTTCAATCTTTTGGTCACCCGCAAACAAAAATAATCGTCCAGTATTTTTAGTAACAGTCAGATAATTGTCGATGTATCGCTGCACCATTCCGGCAGGAACATCTGCAGGAACGTATACTTTTTTGTCGTTACATTTTTTTTCTGTGCATTCAGTTGTCATGGTTTTCTCCTCGCAATTCTGATGAGTAGTTTTTTCTATATTCGACGGTGATGAATGTCCTTGCGCTGTATGAACGCCACTCAAAAATCGTGCAGCTTTTTCCACTTCAAGGGTGCTGCCAATATAGATGCCATCTTTTTGATGAATTTTAGTAACAGGAATATCTAAAATTCGAATCAATCCATTTGTCGCGCTTCCTCCTGTTTGTTCTGCAATAAATGCGAAAGGATAGAGTTCAAAAAGCACGCGAAGTTTTCCGCCAGGGCTGTCAACGAGTGCAGGGTACGTAAACACCCCTCCTTTTTTGAGAAGGATTTGATGAAAGTCAGGAACTAATCCACCGCTGTAGCGCAGTTTGTAGCCTTCTTGTTCAAGTGATTCAATATAGGTTCGGTGCGCAGGAAGCCATTGTGTTCGCAGGCCACCAACGCTGTACAGATTTCCTTTCTCCTTCATGCGAAGATTTTCTTGGACAAGAACGAACTCATTTCCTTGGAGCATAAATTCGTGAACGCCGTTTCCAGTGCTATACACTAGTAGTGTTGTTGGTCCGTAAACAATATACGCTGCTGCGACAAGTTTCCCCGTAAGGAGTTCTCCTTCCCAGATACCAAGAATAGTGCCGACAGAAAGATTGACGTCGACAAGAGAAGAACCATCAAGTGGGTCAATGCTGATAGAGTACTGCGCATGTTCGTTCAAAAGTGTAATGTCCTCTCGTTCTTCTGACGCGAAACTGCGCACATTATTTTTTTGTTTGAACAGATCAAAGAAAAGATTATCAGCAGCAACATCCATTTGCACTTGAAGATCGCCAGTACTGTTGATTGTGCCTGCGTATTTTCTATTTTCAGGATGAAAGAGTGCGCTTACTTGTTGTGCGCCTTCTGCGAGTGTTAAAAGAATAGCACGAATCGCGTCATTGTCGTAGCCCAGTTTTTCGTAGAGTCGCATCAGTTATCCCTTCAAAACGTATGATATGGTAAGATGTAGTTTTAGTTTGATTTATATGTTTTGTGAATCTCTTGATTACATGGGCACCATCCAAAAAATAAGGGTTGGCGCCAAAAGGTCAAAATTCAGTGGAAACAATAAGGAAACTGACAAGGGGGATGTCCCATCCGAGGAATGTCAGTTCGCAGAGATATAACGAAAAATTTTGAAGGCGCCAACCTCGCGTAAGCGAATTTTTGGATGGAGTCGATCACATGCGAAAACCATAAATAGACAAATCTCCTTCCTAATTTATGGCAGAAGAAAAGTTCTTTATTACTCCTGATTCTTTGCGCAGAGATGCTGTTGCAGTGGCGCGGCAATTATATGATGCAGGTTATCAGCCAAACAGAATCATTGGATTGTGGCGTGGCGGTGCTCCGATTGGATTGTATGTTCATGAAGCGTTGAAAGTACTTGGTGTCCGTGCGGATTATGTCCCTGTTATTACAAGAGGATATAATGAAGGCATTGACAATCCGTTGGGGCGTGTTGTTGTTCAGGGTGTTGATGCGTTGGCAGGCATGACGAGAAAAACAGACCGAGTGTTGGTCGTTGATGATGTCTGGGATTCAGGAAGAAGTATAGACGCATTTTTTCAAATGTTTGAAGGAGTAACTGGTGATCAATTCCCTGACGAGATTCGTGTTGCGACAGTGTATTATAAGCCAGGAAGAAATAAATCACAAAGAATGCCAGATCATTTTATTCATGAAACTGATCGATGGTTGGTCTTTCCGCATGAGTTTGGTGATTGTACGCCAGATGAGATTGCAACGCATTATGGACCAGATATTGCCACATTGTTAAGAAAATAATTCTCAAGCAAAAAACCACAATGCAAAAAGCAAGGCGACAAGTACAAGCCAGAAATAGGTAGAATAATGCGGCGGTTCTTCAGGTACTTTTTCAAAACGAGGCAGTCCAGTTCTGTTGTATTGCATGGTAACCTTGAAGACAATGTTGCAAATACTTTCTTATATAGTTTTCGACATAGGAAACAAGAAAGAAAATAAGAAAAAAATCAAAGATTAAACACAAGCGCCATCGACGCATGTTGTTCCTCTGTTGCATGAAGGGAATACTGTGCTCCAACTTCTTCCGTTGCAATAATATTCCTTCACGTTTCCTGAATTAGTATATCCTGAACAATCAACACCATCAGTGCAGCATTCATCAGTATATGTTTTTCCGCCACTGGTAATAGTGCCTGCGGTAGATGTACTGGTGTCATCTTCAGTATCATAACAACCACTCACGCAAACGCCATCTAAACAATATCCTTCTGTGCAGGTGACTGTATTAAAGTATGCAAATGCAGTTCCGTCAGCTGTTCCATCATCCGCAACACAGCGGAATTCTTTGAGAGACGTACTATCTTTGCAGGAATCACTATATTCTTTCACACCGGAGTCTTGATCGCTCCAGATAATTCCTTTAGTTGTTCCTTTTTCTGAATAATCTTTGCCACCATCAGAATCAGTACACGCGCTGGACGTTGTCTTTGTTGTTTTAGAGATGCTTTTTGTTTTAATCGCAGATGTTGCGTGTCCGCTCAAATCTCCACTGGAGAAACCACTAAAGAATGCGCTTACCCCGAGCAATGCAACAACACCAACAATAAGTAATGCCCACACATGTTCTTTATTTTTTGTCATAAAAACACCTCTTTGATAAATATTAATACCATCTTCCCGTTATCCAACTATATAATATTTACTAATGCAAATCCAAATGTATTTATAGTGGTTTTATCCTAACACAATGACAAAAGAGGGGAACATGGCGGATTTACGAAGAATCATTGGAGTCACGCAAATAACATTGGGAATTCTTTTGATTATTGCGACAGTCTATCTCAGTAATCTTTTTGCTGCGTCGCATATTCAGTTTACGCAGGCTGCATCAGATCAGTTGAATGCACTCGAACGCGCAGAGCTTGCAAGAGGACAAATAGTTCCAGAATATGCGACGATACACACCAATTACATTCTTCTCTCCAATTTGTATGTCGCGCTTCTTGTCAATTTCGGATTAAGCGCATTATTTATTCTTGTTGCGTTCATGTTAATTCTGCAAGGTATTGTGAATAAATTTGCAATCCCAAAACTATCCGTCGGCTATAAACCATTGCTGTGGCTTGGCTTGATTGCTTTGGTGACTGTCTTTATCGTTCTGATCATCATACAGTTTTTTATGAGAAATTATTTCTGATGAAGTTTTAGTTCAAAGTAAGTGCATTCTAAACACACAAAAACAACAACAAGGGCAGCAAACACGGCCATTTTTCTTCGAAAAATGTCCTATTCGCAAAGGAAATTCCCACACGGTTTATGGAAATTTCCTCTGCACTCAGTTTGCGCCATGTTGTTTTTGTATGAAGAGCAAATTTTTTCCAATCCCGCCGCTGGCGCCGACGCGACGGGGGGTTGGCCCCTTCGGGGTGTCGCGTAGGACAAAATTTGAAAAATTTTGTCCGTAGGCCGCCAGCTGCGGCGGGGTTGATGCATTCAAAAACGCAATAATCTTTTTCCGCTATCTTTTTATCTAACATATACTTTCTGAATAGTATGAAAAAAATAATTATTATCGCAAGTGTCATAATTCTTCTCCTTTCTATCTTCCCCTCCTACCAACTCTATGCGTTAAATTCCGTTGAGATGCAAGACTTTGAAATAACAGAAGTGGGTATGAATCGAAATCTCGAGTTCACGATAGAAGGAATTGGCACACTCTCCAATCCAAGTGCAATTCCAGTCACAATCAAAGAAATTCGTTATGTTGGAACAATAAAAGAAGAAACAGTTTTGGAAGGAACTATTGAAACAATCGAAATTCCTGCGCGAGAAACAGCAACGTTTTCATTAAATGATGAGATTGAGTGGGTTCCAGATCAGGAAACAATGGTGCTCATCGCAGCAGGGAAAAATGTGACTATGAATATAGTGATTGACGCAGATGCAGCGTATCTCTATTTCTTTACAGTAACAGGTCATCAGGAAACAAGTATGAACATCGGTAAACTCACAAGGCCCTATGTCGAAGCGCAGATGGAAAGACTCACAGATACACTGGCTGCGCTGTTTGGATAAAACAAAGAATTAAATATGTGTCTTTCTAAAAAAGAAGCGTTATAATAAAAAAGAGGTATTCATATGACTCAAGACAAAACAAGCAAGTATATTTTTACAATAGTTGGCATTGTTGCAGCAATTGGTATTTTAAGTTTGTTCTTAGAACTAAATATTGGGGAAGGTAATGATATTTCTGGTCAGGTGGTAGTATTAACAGATACAGATGGAGATGGTCTTTCAGATTATCAAGAAAGACGACTCGGCACAGATCCAAATGATGTTGACACGGACGGTGATAGTGTTTCAGATGGAGAAGAAGTTGCAGCAGGTACAGATCCAAATGTTTTTGATAACAGTCCAGACCTTGACTTGTTGGAAGGGGACGACTACTTTGTTGAAGGGGACGACTACTTTGTTAGAAGGGGACTATCCTACATGGCAGATGATGATGATGCACCAGAAGCAGACGCATACATCTTCGATGAAGAATATCCAAAGCCAAGCAATGCAAACATATCAAATATGTCTAGAGTATTTAGGTAATTCCTAAACACTTTTTTTTCGTTTTTCCGACAAACTTGTTTTGAACAATGTGAGAAGAACAAAGTTTGTTCATCACACATCCTCATACATTTTCATAACTTTTATATACCCTTTCCAGTTCTTTCTATAAATGAAAGAGCGAGTCACATTAACAGTAGAACAGAGTATTCTCGAAAGCGTCGACAAACAAGTCGATGGGTTCAAAATAAAGAACAGATCGCATGCAGTAGAATTATTATTAATGAAAGCAATGGATCAAACAAGACCAAAGAAAGCGTTTATTCTTGCGGGTGGAAAAGGCACACGATTAAAACCAATCACCAATGAAATTCCAAAACCGCTTGTTCCGCTTCACGACAAACCAATCCTTCAGCACACACTTGACCTCTTCAAGAAGCATGGGATTACAGATATTATTATTTCTGTTGGCTACAAAGGAGAAAAAATAAAAGAATATTTTGGTAACGGAAAACGATTCGGCGTGAATATCACCTACGTCGAAGAAACAGATCCACTCGGAACAGCAGGTCCGTTGAATCTTGCAAGAGAATACCTCACCGACACATTCGTGATGTGCAATGCAGATGAGTTAAAAAATATTGATCTTAATGAAATGTATCTGTTCCATAAAGAAAATGGCGCGGCAGCGACACTCGCGTTGACGACAGTCGCAGATCCAAGTCAGTATGGCGTTGCAAAATTAATGGGCAGTAAGATCCAAGAATTCATTGAAAAACCTGCTGCGGGAACTGCGCCGTCTAATTTGATTAACGCAGGGTTATATATTCTTGAACCGTCTGTGTTGGATCTTGTCCCCAAAGGCGCAAGTTCGATTGAAAGAGAAGTGTTTCCAAGAATTGCGACAGATGGTAAATTGTTTGGTTTCCCGTTCTCAGGACAATGGTTTGATACAGGAACCCTTGAGCGCTATGAAGACGCGATGCAAAAGTGGAACGATATTATTTAATTAGTCTATAAGCGTATGACATCATGAAATGAATGTCATACTCGATCTCGCTTCCAATTGGCGAAAGAATTGAAGTGGAACGATATTATTTAGTTATTAAAATATATTCGTCAGTTTCCTGAACACGCACACAAGAAAGACCAGCTACACAATTTATCTATTTATTAAAATATAATTACTAAAAAAAAGATTAGGGATTCAGAAGCGATAAGGCGATTTAAAAGAAGATACGAAGCGAGAACAATGTCAGAGCAAAAAATTCTAGAAGTGCTTAACAATGAGTTTGCTCTCCTATCAGTTTCTGAAAAATACAAAACAGCAGCAATAAAAAATATTTCTGAGTGGTTAACAAAATCAGAATTTAGCGACTACAAAGATCAGATTATTTATTTAATTCAAAAAAAAAGATTCGAACTCCTCCTCGACAGTTTTTATCAGGTGATTCCTTTTGGAACAGGAGGAAGACGCGGACCTGTGGGAATTGGAACAAACAGAATAAACACGTGGACTATCCAGGCATCTGCGCAAGGGCATAGTAAGTATCTTCTCAAAAAATATCCAGATGCAAAAGAGCGAGGAGTCGTTATCGCCTACGACTGCAGGAAATATCCAGAAACAAATCTCTACGACCCAAACCTCACAAACCCCGTGAAAGGAATGACATCAAAAGATTTTGCAAAAGCAGCGGCAGAAGTGTACACGGCAAATGGGCTTTTGGTCTATATTTTCGAAGACATTCGAACAACCCCGGAGCTCTCGTTTGCAGTCCCTCATCTCCATGCAGTCGCAGGAATTGTTATCAGCGCAAGTCACAATCCAAAAGAAGACAATGGAAAAAAGATCTACGGCGCTGACGGGTCGCAATTAATTCCTCCTGAAGATCAGGTTGTTGCGGAGACAGTCAATGCAGTGGAAAATATAAGCAGAGAAAAAAAACAAGAGCTCATAAAATGGATAGGAAAAGAAGTAGATGATGCGTATAGTGCGGCAGTCATAAACGCGGCGCAAATAACAAAACAAAGCAACAACAAGAAGATCAAAATCATGTATACCCCATTGCATGGCGTGGGTTCAACAAGTGTTTTCAAGGCGCTCAAAGAAGCAGGTTTTGATGTCATTGAAGACAGCGAAACAAAAACACCAGATGGTTTTTTTACAAATGTCAAGTTTAACATTCCGAATCCAGAAGTTCCAGAATCCTTTGAAACCTGCTACAAAAATCCGGAAGCAGCATCGTGCGACATTATTTTCGCGTCAGATCCAGATGCGGACCGCCTTGGATTAGTAGTAAAACATGACGGAAAATGGCATTACCTCAACGGAAATGAGATTGGAATAATCCTCCTCGCTGCGCTTGTCGCAAAAGAGCAAAAGCCACAAAATAAAATTGTTGCAAAAACAACAGTCACTTCTTCATTGCTCACAAAAATCTGCGAGAAAAACAAAATCAAGATAATCAACGATCTTCTTGTGGGATTCAAATATGTTGGAAACGAAATTGCGCAATTAGAAAAACAAGAAAAAGAAAAAGACTTTTTGCTTGGGCTTGAAGAAAGTCATGGGTATCTTGTGGGAACATATTGCAGAGATAAAGACGCGGCAGCAGCAGCGCTTGTGCTTGCGGAACTTGCTGCAACACTAAAAGAACAAAACAAAAGTGTGGTGAACTTTCTTGATGACATGTACAAAGAATATGGATATGCGGAAAATTATCTGACATCATTAATTATGCAAGGAGCAGCAGGCATTGAAAAGATTGCGATGATTCAAAATGAACTCAGAACAAAAAAACCAAAAAAAATTGGAGAATTTTCCGTAAAATGTTTTACCGACAAATGGGATGGTGAAAAGCATCTCTCAGAGACAGACACCGCGTCAAGAAACATGCTTGTTTTTGAGTTAGAGCCAGGAGAACATGTAGAATCCATGAAAATCACTGTGCGTCCTTCGGGAACAGAGCCAAAAACGAAAATATACTTGGAAGTCGTTGCAAAACCTTTAGGAAAAAACGCAGCAGATGAAGAACTAGAAAAAGAAAAACAAAAATGCAGAAATCTTCGAAATAAAATAAAGAATGCGTTCCTCAAAGAAGCGTATAAGTTGTTGAACATAGAAATGCCTGAGAGAGGCTATTTGTTGTCCGATCTACTCTCTGTAGAAACAAAAACAGAGTACTTTGCTGTTGAAAAGAACGTGCTTGAAACAAAAATGAAGTATGAGAAAAAAGAAATAACTCTTCAAGAGTATGAAGAAAGAATATCTCGTGCACTTAAAATTTTTGGCAAAGATCCTGTTGAAAAGATAAATGCGTGCTTTGAAGCAGAGTATAAAATGCCATTTAAGGACTATTTTCAATTATTCTAGTCACCATTTCTTCTTCCTGATATGCTCACGTCTTTTTGATTCGCTCAGCACCGCTTAAGAATCCCTAAACATATTTTTTAGAATTAAAAAGATTCGAACAAGAGACCATTCTAAAGACAAAAAATGGATTTTCGGAATCTTTATATACTATTTTCTTCAAGAACAAAAGAGTATTCATAATAATTTTCCAAAATGAGGTGTTTTTTTCATGAGCAATAAATTAATCATCATTCTTTTATCAATCGTTTCAATCTTTTTCTTAACAGCGCAATCCTGTTCTGTCGGAACAACAGCTTCGGGTCTGGCAGCGGATTGTGAAGGAGAAGGAGATATACTCTGTAATGACGATGGTGAAGCGTATGAGTGCGCTTTGGCATCGTATGGAGCAGGATATTATACAAGCAGAGCATCAGAATATGATGAAGACTGCGCTGAAGAAACAGAAGATGAGGAAGAAGAAGCAGAATCTGAAGAAGAAGTTGCTGACGCGGATGGTGATGGTGTTGCAGATACAGACGATGTTTGTGCAGACGAAGACGATACTGTCGATTATGATGCAGACGAAATTCCTGATTGTATAGATGATGAAGTCATGGTTGCGGATTGCAGTGACACTGATGGTGGCAGTGATTATTATACTGCAGGTGTGGTGACCTATGATGACGGCAGCGGAGAAGTAGAATACACAGAATCCTGTGAAGCAGGATATGATTACGCAGGAACATTAACCGAATATTCATGTAACGACTATGGGGAGTTATTGACAGAAGAAGTCGAGTGTACATACGGTTGTGCGGAGGATTATACAAGCTGTGCTACTGAGGAAGCAGAAGAAGAAACAGCAGACACCACAACAGATACAGATGACGATGGCTTGACAGACGATGAAGAAACAACATATAGCACTGATGCTGCTGATGCGGATTCAGACGATGATGGATTGACAGATGGCGAAGAAGTTCTTGGTCTCAACGACTATAGCTACACATCTGATCCAATGAATGAAGATACAGATGACGACACGTTATCAGACTATGAGGAAGTTCTTGAAGGAGATGATGGATATATTTCAGATCCGAATACAGAGGATACAAATGGCGATGGGCTTCTTGATTCTATAGAAGTTGCGTTTAGCATTGATCCGCAGGATACTTATATGGATGAGAATCATCTATTTTTTGATCTTGTGGAAGATAGTGCTACTGCAATGTACACAAGTGGCGATGGTACTATAACTGGCACAGTTGATATCTATACAGATGATGAGGGAGAAGATTATGGATATTTGGATGGCAGTGATACGTTGACAGTTGATATTGCAGACGGGGTAGTTGGTGCAGAAGCAGTCGTTGTAATGGTTTATGTCATGCCTGACGAAGCACAAAATGCAATGCTTATTGGGATAAACAGCGAGGCAGCAGATGGTAGTGATACTTGTGATGAGTACACGATGCCCTTTAGTCTGAGTATTGATGCCTTAGAATACGCGTTTAGAGTAACAACAGATGCGGCGTCAGAAGAAGCGCGAGGAGATTATTCCGGAGGCTGGGCTCGTTTGACTGGACTTTGGATGTCCGATACAGAAACAATGTATCTGTATGTTGATAATTCATTGGCAGAAGAAGTAACTGGTGTTTCAGATGTCCTTGCGGATGGTGGCACATTGCAGATTGGTGCAAGTGCGTGTGGTGATGATTATTTTGCAGGAGGCATAAGTGCAGCAAAAGTCTGGGCATTAACATAACTATTTTCTTATTTTTTCTTATTTCAGCGATTTCCGTAATGTTTATATACTATTTTCTTCAGGAATAAGAAGATATTTGTAATATTGATCATTTTTTAGAAGAGGTGGCTTTCGTGAAAACAAAATATTTTATTTCAATTCTAATAGGAGTAGTTCTTTTCTTGCAGAGTTGTTCGAGTGGATTTACTGTCTCATACACAGGAGATTACTGTGAAGATGGTATCGTTGATCGTGATGAAACAGATGTTGATTGTGGTGGGCAATATTGCGATCCGTGTGCGGAAGGATATTCTTGCGAAGACGATGATGATTGTGATTCAGAAAGTTGTGTAAGCGATGTCTGCGCTGAAGGAGAAGAAGTTGTAGACACAGATGGTGATGGCGTTGCGGACGAAGATGATCTCTGTGAAGGTTATGATGATGCAACTGACGTAGATGCAGATGGAACTCCAGATGATTGTGATTCGTTAATTGATTCAGATGGCGATGATGTGGCTGATGAATCCGATGTCTGTGATGGTTATGACGATACAGCAGATGCAGACAGCGATACAGTTCCAGATGGTTGCGATCTTTGTGATGATGAAGATGACACTGTTGATGATGACGCGAATGAAATTGCAGATTGTTTGGAAACAGAAGAAGATACTACAACAGATAGTGACAGTGATGGACTAACTGATGATGAGGAAAATAATACACATGGCACAGACCCTGATGACAGTGACACAGATGATGATCTTGTTTCAGACTATAATGAGGTAATGGGTACATTTGGGTATACAGCAGATCCACTTGACACTGACAGTGATGATGATGGCTTAACAGATTATGATGAACTCCTTGGAGTTTATTCATATGTTGGTGATGATACGGGTTCTGTCATTTCAGATCCAGAGGATGAAGATACAGACGATGATGGTTTGACAGATTATGAAGAATCATCATATAGCTATTCGACAGATGCAACAAATGCGGATACAGATGACGATGGTTTATCAGACTATGAAGAAATCAATGGCTATGGTTCTTGGGGGTATAGTGCAGATCCATTAGACGAAGACAGTGATGATGATGGTCTCCTTGATGGAGAAGAAGCAGAGCAGGAAACAGATGCGCAAACTGAAGATAGTGATGGAGATGAGTTCGCGGATTATGATGAAGTGCAGTATGGCACAGATCCAACATGGGATCAAGATCATCCAGTAGAACTCGCAGAAGGAGAGTCAGTAACAGTAACTCCTTCTGATGACAATGAGTATACTATTGAATTGATTGCTGCAAATGCGGATTCTTGTGAGTTTACCTTTTCCGTTGGTCCGGATTCGATGGGATATACTATTGCGACAGCAGACACAGAAACATACGGCGGTTTAGAAGTTACAGTTTATGCGACAGAAACAGGTGTTTCCTGCACATTTGTCACAAACGCAAATGTGTTCAGTTAAGGTGAAAAAATGAAAGACGAAAAACTAAAATTATTATTAGTTGTAATTGTTGGTGTTGTTGCGGCATTAGGGATTCTAACACTTATCGCGAGTGGAATTTCCGCTCCTGCAGATGATGTTTCTGGTCAGGCAGTACGAGTAAAAGATAACGACGGGGATGGAGTTCCTAACAAGTCTGATCTTTGTCCGGGGTTTAATGATAGGCGAGATGTTGACGCTGACGCTATTCCGGATGGTTGTGATGACAGTGATGCCGATGGTTTGACAGATTATGAAGAGATAGTGACATACGGTACAAATCCTGAAGAAGTTGATTCAGATGACGATGGTTTATCAGACTACGATGAAATCAATGGCTATGGCTCATTAGGATATAGTGCAGATTCGTTGGATGCAGACAGTGACGATGATGGTCTTTCTGATGGAGAAGAAGCATATCAGGAAACAGATGCACAAAATGAAGATAGCGATGGAGATGGATTTACTGATTATTGGGAAGTAGAATTTAGTACAGATCCAACATGGGATCAAGATCATCCAGTAGAACTCATTGAAGGAGAATCAGTAACAGTGACGCCGTCTGATGATCATGAGTATACTATTGAATTGATTGCTGCAAATGTAGATTTCTGTGAATTTAGCTTCTTCGTTGATGCGGATTCAGTGAGACGTACTATTGCGACAGCAGACACAGAAACATACGGCGGTTTAGAAGTTACAGTTTATGCGACAGAAACAGGTGTTTCCTGCACATTTGTCACAAACGCAAATGTATTCAGCTAAAGGTGAAAAAATGAAAGACGAAAAATTAAAATTATTATTAGTTGTAATTGTTGGTGTTGTTGCAGCATTAGGCATCCTAACACTTATCGCGAGTGGAATTTCCGCTCCGGTAGAAGATGTTTCTGGAGAAGCAATTTCCGCAAGATCAGGAAGTATCAAAAGCGATACTTTCTCTAAGATCGCCTCAATTAGTAAAACGACAGACACTGATGGTGATGACATAAAAAATTATTATGAAACAAGCAGTTCATTAGGGTATAAAACAAATTATTTGAAAGCAGATACCGATGGTGATGGCTACACAGACCTCTTCGAATACTACACGCAAACAGATCCGACAGACAGTGGTGATGCAACAGAATGTTATGATAATGATGGCGGTGCTGATCTTACCACGCAAGGAGCGGTTTTTTCATATTCTTCAAGTGCAGTAAATACTGGAACTCAGGCAACAGATGAGTGTGAAACATCAACTTCTTCCTGGCCAGTTGTATGTTATACAAACAGTGGTTCTCGTGCAAGTAGCTGTGACAGTGTGACTGTATTAGAATGGACATGTACGTCAAGTGGTTCTGCGACTGCGTTGAATTATAATTGTCCTTCAGGAGCTACATGCACAGATGGTGCATGTGTTTAAGGTGAAACTATGAAAAAACAATATGTCTTTTTACTTTCAGTAATACTTGTAGCATTGCTCTTCCTCTCAAGCTGTAAGAATGGTGGAGATGGTTCTGAAGATCTCGAAGAAAAGAGAGCATGTTTCAAAGAGTGTATGTTGATAGAAGAAGACAAAGCATATTGTTTAGATGATTGTGATATGAAGGAAAAAGACATTGAAGCAAAAAAAGATATTTGTGGTGACACTGTTTGTCAAGCATCAGAAGAAGGTGGTCTCTGCCCAGAAGATTGTGAAACATGTTCAACAGACGCGGATTGCGCGGAAAAAGAAGTTTGCGAAGACAGCGCGTGCAAACCAGTAGATTGTACAGAAGACAGCCATTGTCCTGATGGATATGTATGCGAAGACAACACTTGTACAGAAGAGGAAGAAGAGATTGATACTTCTGCAACAGAAGAAATTCAAGACACCATCGATGACTTGAACACACAAATCGAAACACTTCTCAACCAAATTGACGCGTTGCAAACAAGTTTGGACGCAGCAGATGCAAGTGATGAAGATATTGCTGCAGTGCAAGAAGACATTGATGCGTTAGACGATGTTGTAACAGAATTAGAATCATACAAAGTTACACTTGCAGGATATGAAGACGATCTTGATGCGGCAGAAACAAACGCGGAGGTCGCGAATGTAGGATTAACTATTGACACGGCAAAAACAGAGATTGAAGCATACATCGAAGAGCAGACAACAGAAGTCGAAGCAATAGAAGAAGCGATTAATGATCTTGAGCCAGAAGCGTCTGCTGATTTGACAGTAGATGATTTGGACTTTGAAAGTATTGATGGCAATGATGCGACATTCACTATCACATTTACAAATGATGATGAAGGAAACATCACTGCGAATGATTCGTTCAGAGTAAAGCTTACAAGCTATGAAGAAGATAATAGTACAGAAGTGGATGATGTCAAGGCGACATTCAGTGATGGTCTTGAACCAGATGAGGAAGGTGAGGTAGAAGTAGAAATAGAATTGGAGTATAATCCAGAAGATTATTTCAATTCAAATACTACAGCGCAAACATATCTTGTCCTTTTCCTTGTGGAAGTGGATGTTGATGATGTGATTAATGAAAGTGATGAAGACAACAATGAAGAATATTTCAACATCACCTTTGACAGAGAAGATTATGTGAGCAACACTGCTCCTGTTGCGAATATTACGGTCAGCCCGTCCAATGCGAGTGTTTCTGTGAATGAAACAGTCACCTTTAGTGGCACAGGAAGTACAGATAGCGACGGAAGTATCAGCAGTTATTCGTGGGACTTTGGCGATAGTTATAGCAGCACGAGTTCTGGACCAACGCATGAGTACACAAGTACAGGAAGTTACACAGTCACATTAACAGTCACAGATAACGAAGGCGCAACAGATAGCGAAACAACGACGATTACAGTTTCCTAAGGTGTGCTATGAAAAAACAACTCATGTTTTGTTTATCTTTTTTACTTGTGTTCTTTTTAACAGCGCAGACGTGTAGTTTTGGCGCAGTCTCGACAGGTTTAGCAGCGGATTGTGTCGGTGAAGAGGACATCGTTTGTGATGAAGACAAAGCATATCAATGTCAACTCGCGTCATACGGTATGGGGTATTATGTCACACGAGCAACAGCGTTTGATTCATCTGAATGTGGCGCAGAACAGACATGTGCGTCACAGGACGATTGCTCAGAAGGATATTGTATTGCGGGAGCTTGTATAGAAGAAATTATTATCACTACTTGTTCTTCAAATGCAGAGTGCGCAGAGGATGAAGTTTGTCTTCCAGGGTACAATATTTGTTATACAGAGCCAACAGTATCATGCGCAGATACAGATTCATCAAATGATCCAACAGTGCTCGGCAAAATTTATGGTCTTTCGTTTACAGATGCAGAAGAAGCAGAAGGTGAAGAAGATATTTGTGCAGATGATGGAACAGGTTCATGGGAATTTTATTGTGATGAAGAGAGTGGGTACATTACAGCAGAATTTGTTGCATGTGATAGTGGAATGATTTGTAGCGAGGGAATCTGTCAAGAAACAGAAGGAACGCGATGCATGTCCGCTGATGATTGCAGTGATGATGAAGTCTGCGCTCCCTATACGGACACCTGTCAGCAAGCGCCAAGCGCAGTGTGCATAGACACTGATGAAGCAAATAATCCATACACAGCAGGAACAATTAGCGGAGCATCTGATTATGATTTTACTGATATTACGGATTGGCAAGATAGATGTACACCGGATAGAAAAAACACTATTGAATACTATTGTCATGAGAGTGGATATGTCGCGGCAGAAAGAGTTGCGTGTGATACAGATGAATTTTGTAATCCTTCTTTAGGAGTGTGTGAAACAGCAATAATATCGGGAGCAGAATTAGGAGCGCATACGGTGGTGGAGTTAGAGTCGAGAGAGGCATTAGTTGTAAGTGCTGATATGTCTACAAGGAGAATGACGGGCTTAGAAGTGATAGAAGCCGGATCTTCGGGAACAAGAGCAATGAGTAGCTCGGGAATCAGTGTGCAGAGTATGATGACAAGTATTACTTCATTAGGCGCATCAACTCCAACATATGGTACAAAAAGTACTTCTATATTCACATCAGGAATAACATCACTCTCCTCTGGAACTTTTTCTACATATCTTCATGCAGATTGTGGAGATGCAGTGTATGGTGGAATGGTAGGTAATGAAATAATATTTGACGGTTCTGCGAGTACTGGCGATATTACGACATATATCTGGGACTTTGATGATGGAACAACAGAATCTACTTCCTCTTCCATGAACACGCATATATTTACGAGTGCTTCAACATATAAAATGAGACTCTCTGTAGAGAGTGATACAGATAGTGATATGTGTGAAGCAGATGTGATCATTACAAGTTAATTTTCGCAATGTTTATATAATCACAAGTTTCAAAAAAGAGCAGGGTTCCAATGAACAAAAAAATAACAATTGCATTGCTTTCTATTTTAGCAGTTCTTTTCTTAACAGCGCAGACATGTACAACAGGGTTAGCTGCAGAATGTACTGCTGAGGGAGACATTCTTTGTGATGACGCTGATGCATATGAGTGTGGATATAACGCATATGGCTATTACGTGAGCAGAGCATCTGAGTATGATGTCGAATATTATGGCGCAGAAGACACAACTACAGACACTGATGAAGATGGACTCACGGATTATGATGAAGTGAACATGTATGGAACAGATCCTGAGGATAGAGATAGTGATGATGATGGTGCGTTAGATGGAGAAGAAGTGGTCGCGGACACAGATCCTATGGACGCGACAAGCGGGGAAGTAACAAGTACAAGATCATTCCCCACGAGAACAATGTCTTCTTCAGATAGCGATAGAGATGGGCTAACAGATATTGAAGAAATAACAACATACAGTACAGATCCTGATGATGTGGATTCTGATGATGATTACCTTTCTGATTACGATGAAATAAATACGCATGGGACAAATCCAAATTCTGCAGATACAGATGGCGATGGATACGATGATGGGTTTGAAGTCCGAGCAAGTTCTGATCCATTGGTTAGTGCAGATATTCCAGCAGCGCGAGATAGAGATGGTGATTTAATGCCAGATTTTTTTGAAATTGCGTTTGGCTTTGATCCCTTGGATTATGCTGATGCGATAGAAGATTATGATGCTGATAGTTTAACAAATTATGAAGAATATTTATATCAAACAGATCCAACTAACTCCGATACGGATGGGGATACGTACAGCGATTATGATGAAATAAATGTGTATGGGACAAATCCAAGAAATGCTGCAGACTATCCAGTAATGATGTCGGCTATCCCAATAACAGAGTTTAGAACATTCCCAATGTCTATGGCAACAGATACAGATGGTGACGGTTTAACAGATTATCAAGAATCAAATCTTGGCACAGATGAAACCAGCACAGATACTGATAGAGATGGACTCACTGATTATGATGAAGCAATAACATATAGTACGGATCCTCTAGATGATGATACAGATAGTGATGGATTGCCAGATGGTTGGGAAGTAACATATGGTTTTAATCCAAACAATGCAGGGACTGCTTCTGGAGATTATGACAGCGATGGTCTAACAAATTTAGAAGAGTATGAAGCAGGAACAGATCCAACAGTTGCAGGACTTGTAGCAGATTGTGGCGTCAGCGAGATGGAGATATACACAGGCATTGATGCAACATTTGATGGTTCTGCAAGCACTGGTGATATTGACTTTTATGAGTGGGATTGGGATGACGGAACCGCGGACACAAGTGTTTTAGGAGTGGGCGCTGTTGAAGCAGAAACGCACGAGTATCATTCTGAAGGAGAATATTCTGCAACGCTTACTATTACAGGAATTGAAGGAGACACAGATCAGTGTACGGTGAATGTTATTGTTAAAAATACAGATGAAGAGATTGAAAGTCTTCAGCTTTTTAAATTAAAAGACTTTGAATATCGTAGTGGGACAACAACAGGTGAAGGAGTAGTTCATTTTACTTCTATCTCTGAGGAGAGTAGCCATTATAAGAGTTCCAAGTCTGTTAAAAATATGCAACTCCAAGAAAGCGATAGTCGTGGGTATTACTTAGACTTTTATTCAAGTGACTATTCTCCACGAGATGTCATCTTCACAGATGCAGATTATTTGAAGCCAACAAATTGGATCATAGTGCAGCTTGAGGGTTATATGATTACGTCATATCGAGATAAGCATCAATACCTTCTTACAAAAACAACAGACACCTGTGGAGAACCATTGTATGCTATTTTGACGTATGAATCAAAATATGTATTTACTATTATGATTGAAGGCACAGAGTATACGCTCAAGTCAGACTCAGAGATAACTGGTGATTGGCAGGAAGTTCGTGGTGTGTATACAGGAGACGAAGTTCAGTTATATATTGATGGTGTGTTAGAGGATTCAGAAATTGTCTTTGGAGAAATAGGTTCTTCTGCAACAGCAGGTTCTCTTGTGTTAGGGTATGATACAGCTTGTGCAGATTATCAATATTATGGTTACATTGATAACATCTATATTTACGGAGAATAATTTTTCTTGATCCGGATAAAACGTATTTTCGC
>CAYLMH010000027.1:0-19189 GCA_964385055.1 uncultured Methanosarcinales archaeon | reverse complement strand
TCTTTAGATCCAATGCAAGTGGACCTGAAAGATGATCTGCTGCGAACTGAATCGCGCGCTCTAAGTTTGAGGTATGTCGCATATACGTGACAATGTAGAAAATGCAGAGTACCATCTGATTGCTTGCTTCCATGCGCCAGGTGTTTGCGATATACGTGGGGATTTGCTGCATTGGATAGATAAGCACTGCTCCTGTGAGGAGGCTTCCCATGATAAAAAATAAAGAGGGGTCCTGTCCGAAAAACGCAGGAATAAACATGCTCAGGACAATGCCCATAAACATTAACGCGAGCGGTCCGAGAATTGACAAGCTGTAGACTCCTGTTGGGGTAATTTGGAGATGCACTGCATCAATATCTTTCTGGATAAGGGGGATTTTCTTTTTGTCTGGACTAATCTTAAGAATCTTTTCTGCAGTATTACATGCCTTCTCATAGATAGTCATTTTTACAGGAAGGAGTTCTTCCTTGAATGTTTCATATTGTTTGGAAATTATTTTTTCAGAGAGCTCTATCTTCTTTTCTACTTCTTCTTTCCCGCCAAGCTTCTCTTCCAGCTTGTGTTTGTATTTTGCTTTAATCTCTTCGAGTGTGTCTGCCATTTTATTATCTCATTTAGTATTTCTTATCAAATCCTTTTTGCTTCTTTCTTTATCCACTGTTCCCAGTCATATAATATTCTTTTGGAATCTAAGTACCCTACTTCCTCTTTAATGCTCTCGGAAAGCAAATGGAACTTATCATTTGCCTTAATGACAAACGGAGCTTCAAGCATGTTTGGGTCATTTGCTTTTGCCGCGTACTCCACAATTCCCTGCTTTATTTTTGTTCGCAATTCAATATTTTCCCTCACAGCTTCCCAGTTTCCTGCGAACTCCTTGATATTTGACGCAATGGTCTTCAAAATTTCTGATTCTCCATTGATGATCGCATCTGTTGCCTGTAACTTGTCTGTTTTTGCGTCATACTTCATTAAATCCATGAAGCCGCCTTCTGTCAGCGGATCATTTTCCCACTGTTTTCGCACTTCTGTAATCTGCGTCACTCGTCTGCTTTTGTGCAAGCCGTCTGCACTCTTTACGGGATTTGCAACAATGATAACATCTGTTGCTTTAAACGATGTTTTTGGAACGCCAATATCATTGACGACACGGTCATAAACTCCATACGGGCTGTCACTGTGGATTGTTCCCGCTACCACGTTCGCTGCTGCTCCTACTCGCATTGCTTCATAGAGCGCAATTGCTTCTTTACTTCGCACTTCACCCACAAATAGCGCGGAATCTCCCAATCGAAGCGTGGAACGAATTCCATCTGCTGCACTCATTTCTGTTGATTCTTTTGCCAGCGCTGCAGCGACTTTAATTTGCTGAAGGTTGAATCCAAGATCTCGTAATGATCTTCCTGGAAGTTCTAATGTATCTTCAATGGTGAGAATTCTATATTTGCGCATGATCTCAACCATAATTGCACCGAGGAAGGATGTTTTTCCCGAGCTTCTTGTTCCGCAAACTAAGAGTGTTCGTGTTCCATCAACGAGGAAACTGATTAGTCCTGCTGCTTCTGGCGTGATCATTTTTTGCTTCACAAATAACGGGAGTGTCCACGGATTTTCTCTGTGTCTTCTGAATGAGAACGCGAGTCCTGTTGGATCCAATGGTTTTGTGATCACAGAAACTCTTGTGGAGACTCCAGGGAGTTCTAACTCTGTATCCAGAATTGGATCTGCTTCATCGAGTGGTCTGCCAGAAATCATTCTCAATTTTGTTGCCCAACTTTCTGCTTCTGCATTCGTTGGAATAATGTTGGTCGTACATTCGTTGTAATCCCCATGGACAATGTAAATAGGTTGTTTTCCCATTGGACTGTTTACTGAAATATCTTGGATTTTCTCGTCTTGGAGAAGCACTTCTATTAATCCAAAACCAACAGTGTAACGAACAAGAATATTGGTGAGCGCTTCAATCTCTGTTTGCTTTAAACGAATTCCTTTTGTCTGCGCGAGTTCTTCCATCAAATCTCTTCCAATGTTAAAGAACACTTGTCGCATTTTTTTTGGATCAGTAAACTCTTCTTGTCTTGGCTTATGCTCTGCCATTATTTTTCTTGCAAGATCGAGGAGTTCATACTTTTCTTCAGAAAGTTTAAACTCTGGTGGAATCACATGATAGGTTGTTTCAATCGAATCAGGATATGTGAAAACAGTTACTTCTGCTTCTTCTCCAATAGTGTAGCTATCTTTCTCTTCTCCATTCGCAGGATAATCTGCCATGAGCTTGGTAAACATAAAATCCGGCTTTATTGTTGGACTGAAGATGGTTCGATAGAGTGTTCTATCTCCAATCTGATACCCCGCAATCTGCTGCATGACGAGTTGAAGAATTTTTAGCTTTTCTATCTGTGCTGTGATGTAATTCAGAAGTGCAAGATAGCGTTGTCCGAGCATCTGATCTCTCGGATTTGTTGCTTTGTCGAGTTCTATTTTTTCATTTCTTGCAAGTCGCTTGAGTTCAAGATAGGTTCCAATAGGATCGCTTTTTAATGTTCTGTAAATAATACTCTGCACTGTCGCATATTGGTTATGCACTTTGTTCATTTCTGTTGGACTGAGATTTGCAGTGCTGTAACCAAAAATTGCTTTGTCTTTCACAAATTTTCTGTAGAGTTGCGCAAGCTCTACTATTAGTGTGGTTTGATTAAACTCATACTCGTAATCTCTTTTTTGCGTGAAGACTATTTTTGTTACTCTATCGAGTTGGGTGAGGATTTCCACTGTCTTTCCCATCATAAAGGCATTGTCTTCTATTGATGGAATGTATGGAGCATTTTCTACGTAAATAAAGAGAATATTCTCTTCTCCTTCTTCCAATACTTCGTATTCCCAATCTTTTTTTGTTTCTTCTGGTCGTTGTGCCATGTTATTGTCTCTTTGTTTTCTCTATTTTCTCTTCTTCTTGTTTTAATTTACGGAGCGCAATCTCCACAAGATGTGATTTATTTCTATATTTTGATTGGGATTGAGAATACGTTGTCAGCCATTGAACAAGATCTTCTTCTACTGTGAAACTGATAATTTTCTTCATAGATGCCTCTTTCTTTGTTCTTTTTGGCTTTTTTCTTTATATAATTTTCTATTATAAGATAATATATTATGATATCCTTGCTTTTGCTCCTTTTTGGTTCTTTCATTTCACTGTTTCAGCTCTCAAACCGCAACCTTTATTATCTTCCCTTGCTTTATTGTTCTCATGGAACAAGCAAGCATTCTGGAAGGCTACGAGGAGTATGGAAAACATACTGCTCCTGAACAGAAGAAGTCAGGTTTCTTTGCTTCGAAGCCAGACGCAACTGCAAATCCTTTTCCTGCATCTGATACAACCGATCAACTTCGCGAATTGAGCAGAAGACTTCGCATTTTGGAGGAAAGATACGCAAATCAGCGGAAGAATATTCAAGTGCTTGAACACAACGTGCTTGCGGAAAATAAAAAGATGCAGGTACAACTGCGCACTGTTCAATCGGACAATGATGATCTTAAAAAACAGCTTTATGAAATGAAACAGAAGTTTGATCTTATTGGTTCTGAACTTTCTGATACTGCAAAACGACAGGATGTTATTGTTCTTGAAAAATACATTAACTTATGGGAACCATTAAACTTTGTCACGCGCAATGAAGTGGAAAAGCTTATTAACTCCATTGTAGACAGTAAGAAAGGTCTTGTGAAATCAGTGAAAGCAAAGGATGAGGAATGAAATTATGGCAGGACCACAACAAGTTGTTCGACCATCAAGCGTTCCGACAGATAAAGTCCTTGATATGCGGACGCAGGGATTATCCAACAATCAAGTGATTCAAATTTTACAGCGGGATGGATATGAACTTCCTGCAATCTTTAGCGCATTAAATCAGGCAGACATCAAAGGGGGCATCGAAGCAGTTCCTGCAAGTGCTGTTCCTCATGATGAATTTCCTGCTCAAGAAGGAGGGTATCCTATGGCTCAACAACCAATGCAACAAATGCCGATGCAACAACCACAAATGCAACCTATGCAATCCATGCAGCAAGCAGGACAACCAATGGGTTATGGCGATCAAGTTCCTATGATTCAAGATACTGGTATGATGCAAGACTATGGAGGCATGGGCGCTCCAGAAGGAATGCCTCAAGATCAAGGGATGCAACAAATGCCTATGCAACAACCCATGCAAGGTCCTATGGATTATTCTCAGCAACAGGGATTTGGTCCTTCTGGTGGACAGAGTTATGGTCCAAGTTTTGAAACGCAGCGTATTGAAGAACTTGCAGAAGCGATTATTGATGAAAAATGGAACGAAATTGTTCGCAGCATTAACAAAATTATTGACTGGAAAGAGCGCGTCGAAGCTCGCGTCACCAAAATGGAACAGCAGCTTGATGATATGAACAAAAATTTCGATATGCTCCATAAAGGGGTTCTTGGCAAAATTAGCGAATACGATCGCAATTTGACGAATGTTGGCGCTGAAATTAAAGCAATGGACAAAGTCTTCCAAAAAGTTTTGCCTTCTTTGACGGAGAATGTCAGTGAACTGAGCAGAATTACGACGAGCATGCGAAAGAAGTAGTTTCCATTATTCTTTTCTCATTTAGACATCGCTCGTGATGGATAAAGAACAGAGAATGGGTTCATTACATAACCTATTTTAGGATCCGCATTTGTGGACGCGTAGAACGAGCGTTCTTTTTCTAACTCCTTTTGAACTGGAAATTGTTGCTCTCTTATAATAACATCAAGTGGGGTGCATGAACGAAGCGTTGTCGTCAATGAGAACAATTCTATCCCATACATCCTTCTATTTCTTGCGCTATCTTCGCTCCTTCTATCCTCACGCAGGTTTTGAACCGTCCTGTGATCGTTAACGGTATAACCATGAGAAGAAAGAACTCCTCTTGTCTCGTCTCGTACTTTTCCATATAAACCTCTATTGTTCCTCTCATCAAATTGTGTTAACGCCGGAGATGTCCTCTCCACTATCACTCGTATATCAATATCAGCATATCTTCTTTCTCCTCTTTTTCCTAAAAAACGACCTATTCCTGTTAATTGTTCTCTTACTTCCCAATGATACTCTGAAAATGTTGAACTTCCTACCGCAAGTAGCGCAACATCAATGCCCCTCTCATATAATTTGCGATGGAGAAGATCTCCTGTTTCCATAAGTGAATCTCTATCTTCAGGTCGTAAGAAGTTATTAATATAGTCACTCTTCAAAATCTCTACAGGAGGGATTTTTCGCTTTTTCCAAAGTTCTGCTATTACGTTCCACTTAACCATATAAGAAGTAATTTATTTGTTCTTTTAAATATTTTCATTAAACTCAGCTAATGATGTCCGCTACCATGATCGCCGCCTTCATAGGGCCAGTCTTCGCGCATCTTTGGGGTCATCGCGCGAATCGTAAACGCAGCAATAACGAGAATTAAAATCATTCCCAATATCTTTGGGTTAAATAATGTGGAAATAAGATTTGTTTGATAACTTGACGTCGCAGTACTTCCTTCTCCTGCTTCTGTTGCTGCATCGCGGACTTCTGCAATATCAGCGCTATATCCAAGTAATTTTTGTCCAAACCCCGCGCCTAAACCAAACAAAAGAATGATTATGCCTAGTGCAAGAATAGTATATTGCAACGCGCTTGCATTACTCATGACATTTTTGATCTGATCATCTGTCGCTCCAAACAGTTTGTACGCCATGAGAATAAAAATGACAAAAATAAACAGAACAGTAAACCATGGCGCAATTACTTGCACTACTGTTATTGCTTCTGTGGAAAATAAGAAGATGACTGCAATAAAAAAACCAATGAGTGCATGAAGCACTTTATTTTCTCCTAAGAATTTTGTAAATTGTAGAATTCCATAGATCATAACAAACACTAACACGAAGATAAAAATAGGAGAAAAATATTGTAAAAAACTGATGTTTAATGTAGGAGTAGCCATAATAATTTAGTGACCGCCGCCACCGCCTCCTCCAAAGAGTTTTCCTACTTCGTCAAGCAAGCCCTTTGTTTTTGCAGCTTGATCCGCAGGCGTGTCTTCTTTTGTGACATACCAAATCACAATCGCAAACACTAATATGACAATGACTAACGTAATAGTATCTTGGCTAAACCAGTTGAACATAATGTTGTTCCACCAGCCTGCTGCTCCTCCGAAAATGTAGATGACTCCTGCAAACGCAGCAATCGCAATTCCTCCTGTGAGTGAACCGCCCATCCATTTTGCTTCGCCACCAAGTAATCCGAGCAACAATAATGCCATCACAATAGCAACAACAACAATAGACACTTCAGGAAGTGCGGTGTTTAAAATTTCTACAAGATCATATCTTCCTGGATAACTTCCCGTAATATGCGGGATGACCACTAACGCAGCAATGATAAACGCAACCATAACGTTGAAATTCTTTTTGCCTGCGCCAAGAATTTTTGTTTTTTGCAACATTGCAAATAGTATTGTGAAAATTAACAAGAATGGAAGTAATGCATCTGTTAATCCATAGCTCTCCAATGTTCTGAATAAATCAACGAAATTATTTGCAGCCATCTTTTCCATTCTTTTCTAAGAATGGATTCACCTCTTTTCTCTTTTTTGGGAATATTGCTTTCTTTACTGTATAATAATGCTTTACTACTTTATATATTTACTGCTGACTAATGTGCTCCATGCTCTTCTTTCCCGCCTTTACTTGGTTCTCTGATAATATAAAACATAAATCCAAGGACCACAATCATCAGGATAATTGAACTTACTGCTGTTGTACTGTAGTTGTCCACTAAAAATTCCATGATCCATGTGAGGAATGGTTGTCCTGATTCTGTTGGAATCGCATAAAGGAATATTGCGAGGATGCCGACAAACATAATAACCATAAACATCATTTTCCAGCCACTGCTGAGCAATACTTCTTCTTTTTCTGAGTAGAAGATACCTACCAGTAACAGGAAGAAGACACCCAGGAAAAGGAGGATCACAATATTTGGAAGCGCGCTATTGATGAGTGAGACTGCTTGCGATGACGCAATAACGAGAAACGCAATCACAAACGCGCTCATTGCGTTGAGATTCTTTTTTGGATATGGTTTTCCATTGACTTCTTCTGTTCCCAAGACTTTTGTTCGCTCAAAGATCGCGAAAACAAGCGTGAAGACCAGAATGAAGGGAAGAATAACATCATAGACTCCGAGTCTGTCAAAGAATTCTAAAACTTCCCGAAATGCGGATGTTGTTGCCATATCCGTCTGTTTTTGGAAAACTTTATATATAAACCTTTCGATAATTATCTCATGTTCTCCAAGAAAAATTTTGAGAAAATACGGAAGCAACTTAGCGATTATACCAAACGGCGTGAACACATTATCAAATCATCCAGAGACATTCTTCGTTTCTCCAAAATGGCAATCTCTTGTATTCATCGGCATGATCTTAAGGCAGCTGAAGAACATCTTGTGGCTGCTGAAAAGCTCCTGAAAGAAGTCAAAAAACTTGCTGTTCTTGACGCAGCGCTTTCTGTTCTTGGGGCATACACTGTCGCGATTCAGGAATACGTTGAAGCAAAAACATTTCTTCACTTTGTCAATACCAATACGCTTCTTGATTTAGATAGTTTAGGTGTTGAACCTGAAGACTATCTTATTGGCTTAAGTGATTTGACTGGTGAACTTGGAAGACGAGCAGTGCTTAAGACGATTAGCAAAAATTATGGTGACGTTCATGTTGTTCGTGACTTTGTCGCAGGGGTTCATGATTTTTTTCTCACCCTTGACATGAGCAACGGCGATCTTCGTAAAAAATATGACGCAATTAAGTGGAACCTTAAAAAAATAGAAGATATTATTTATGACATTGAAACAAAGCGGGGAAACATCCAGCACAATGACAGTGAACACTCTTGAATACAAATGGTTTGGCCATGCAGCAATTAAACTGATTGGAGAAAAAATACTTTACATTGATCCTTTTCAGATTCCCAAGACCTTTTCTGACGCAGACATTATTTTATGCACCCACGATCACTACGATCATTGCAGCATTGATGACATCAAAAAAGTGATGAAAGAGACTACTACTTTAGTTTGTCCTCCTGATTGCCTGAGCAAATTCAAAGGGTTTTTGGTGAAAGAAGTTATTCCTGTTGAACCAGGGCAGGAGATTATGGTCAAAGGGATTTCTATTGAAACGATTCCTGCCTATAATGTTAACAAATTCCGTGCGCCTGGCATGCCTTTTCATCCTAAAGATAATTATTGGGTGGGCTATATTGTAACGCTTGGCGGTTTACGAATTTATCATTCTGGTGACACAGATAAAATTCCAGAGATGAGTTTACTCCATGACATTGATCTTGCGTTTATGGCTGTTGGCGGAACATATACGATGACTGCGTCTGAAGCTGTTGAAGCAGTGCTTTCATTCCGTCCGAAAAAAGCGCTTCCTATTCATTATGGTTCTATTGTGGGAAGTGTGCAGGACGCAATTACTTTTCGTGAAGGCGTTAGTGTCCATAAAATAAAAAGTGACGTGATGAGTACATTTAGTTAATGCGGTGAAAAATATGAAAAAAACAAAAAACAATTTATTGTTTATTATTGGTTTATTCTCTTTGTTTCTTCTTTTAGGCGCATGCGCTGAAGAACAAGAAACAGCAGCTCCTTCTCAGAATGGTCTTCCACAAGGACAGCAGCAAACAGAAAATGCTGACAGCGATGAGAAAGGACCTTGGAGTGACTCTCTTTATATGGCAACTTCTTCAGATGGATTAACCTTTACAGAAGGCACTTTTGTTCTTGAACATGCTAGTGTTTCTAACCTGTTACTTACTTCCTCTGGTCAACTCATTTTAATTTACCAGTTTTTCTCTCCTGAAGATGAGAGTATGTTTGATATTATTGCATACTCTCTTTCAGAAGATAATGGGAAAACTTGGAGTTCTCCAGTAGCAGTGACATTTGAAAATCTTCCAGAACCGATTGATTCTGGCAAAGTGCCAATGGATCCAACACTTGTAGAAACAGAAAATGGTGCATTGCGTTTGTACTTTACCTATCATGAAAAAGGGGCAAAAACAGCTACATTGTATTCTGCTACTGCTGCAGATGGGAAAGTTACTTCTTCATTTGTGGCAGAACAAACACCTGCTCTGACTGCTGATGGGCCTCTTCTTATCCATATGATTGATCCTGCGATTGTCTTTTTTGATGGAAAATGGCATCACTATACATGGCAAGAAAGCAATGATAATTATCATTCTGTCTCTGATGATGGACTTTTTTTTAATGTAGAATCTCCAATTACATTGCCTATGGACTTTTTAGGGCAGGTTATTACCGTTGAGGATGGACTGCGTTTTTATGGAAGTGTTGAAGAAGGAAAAGTTGTTTCTGCATTCTCCGAAGATGGTTATGTTTGGGAAATGGATGAGGGATATCTCGCCCTAGGACATGATCCTGGCATTGCTCAATTAGAAGATGGGACGTATATTATGATTTATACGGGTCCGGGCACTCTGCCTCAAAATTAGTTAATGCGGTGAAAAATATGAGAAAAACAAAAAAAAAGTTATTATTTATTCTTGGTTTATTCTCTGTGTTTCTTCTTTTAGGGGCGTGCGCGCAAGAACAAGAAACAGCAGCTCCATCTCAGAATGGTCTTCCACAAGGACAGCAGCAAACAGAAAATGCTGACAGCGATACTCCTTCTTGGGTTCCTGATATGCTTTCTGGCAATGGGCCATGGGAAAATGATCTTTACATCGCCACTTCAGATGATGGTCTTACTTTTACGGGCGACAAACTTCTTTTAGAACATGTTGGTGTTCCAAACCTTTTGCTGACTTCTTCTGGAAAACTTATAGCAATCTATCAATACTTTTCCTATGAAACTGAAGCATTATTTGGTGTTATTACATATTCTGTTTCTGAAGATAATGGAGAAACTTGGACTGATCCTGTTGCCGTGACTATTGAAGGATTACCAGAAGCAACTACTTCTGGAACACCTGGAGAAGTTTTTGTGACTCGAGCAGTTGATCCTACTCTTGTTGAAACAGAAGATGGTGCATTACGATTGTACTTTACGTATCAAGAAGTTGATGATGAATGGCCACATCTTGCTTCTGCAGTCAATACTGAAGGAGATATCTCTGGAACCTTTGTCTATGAAGAAGCGTCAGGCTTTGTCACTGATGAAGAAACTCCTATTCTTGATCCTGCTGTCGTGTATTTTGATGGTCTTTGGCATTATTATACATGGAACGTTGATCAAGCAGGGATGGGTGCAGGAAATGAAGGCCCTGTCACCATTGATGATTTTGCCAATTATCATGGAACCTCTACAGATGGCGTGACTTTTACACTTGAAGATCCTATCACTTTAGATATGAATTTGTTAGGGCAGGCAGTTGCTTTGGACGATGGCATTCGTTTTTATGGAACAGGCAATGGCGGTGTTACTTCTGCATTTTCTTCTGATGGGTATACTTGGGAAATGGATCAAGGAGTTCGCGCTCGGGGAAATGATCCAGGTGTTGCGCAATTAGAAGATGGAACATTTGTACTTATCTACACTGGTCCTCCTGCGCAGAATTAAAAGGTGAAAGCATGAAAAAAATATTGACTTTGGTAGTACTTTGTTTGATTACTTTATTTGTTGTTTCTTGTGCAGATGAACAAGAGCAGGGTATTCCTTCAGACGCAGGTTTGGGTAAAGAAGAATCCTTACCTGCAGACACTGCTGATAATGGACCGCAGACGGGTTTTCTTTATATGGCAACTTCTTCAGATGGATTAACCTTTACAGAAGGTACTTTTGTTCTTGATCATGCTGGTGTTCCAAATCTGTTACGCACTTCTTCAGGTCAACTTATTTTAGTGTATCAATACTTCTCTTCTGAAGACGAATCTCTGTTTGATGTTATCGCATACTCTGTTTTACACGATGATGGGAAAACCTGGAGTTCTCCAGTAGCAGTGACATTTGAAAACCTTCCGGAACCGCTTGATTCTGGCAAAGTGCCAATGGATCCAACACTTGTAGAAACAGAAAATGGCGCATTGCGTTTGTACTTTACCTATCATGAAAAAGATGCAAAAGCACCAACACTGTATTCTGCTACGGCAGCAGATGGAAAGATTACTTCTTCATTTGTGGTTGAACAAACACCTGCTCTGGCTGGAGATGGTCACCTTCTTATTCATATGCTCGATCCTGCAGTTGTCTTTTTTAATGGAAAATGGCATCATTATACATGGCAAGAAAGCAATGATAATTATCATTCTGTCTCTGATGATGGACTTTTCTTCAATATAGAATCGCCTATTACATTGCCTATGGACTTTTTAGGGCAGGTTATTGCAGTTGATGATGGACTGCGATTTTATGGAACAGGTGGAGAAGGAGAAGTTGTTTCTGCATTCTCTGAGGATGGATACACTTGGGCGATGGAAGAAGGGTCACGAATAAAGGGAGTAGATCCTGGGATTGTCCAGCTTGAAGATGGAACGTATGTCATGGTTTATACGTCGATGAATTTTAATTAATTTTTTATTCTATTTTCTTTTTATTTGTAGGAGGAGTAGGCGCTGTACTTAACTTAAAAAACATTCTGTATGTCCTATCTTCCAATTGAACAACTTGCGAATCTGTAATCTCTTTTCCTTCAGGTGCTTCTAAACGAATTCCTTCTTCTTTGGTCCATGATAATCCATCTTCAGAAATTAAACTTAACACTTGTTTTTGTCCTGTTTGATTGAAGACATACATTCTAAATGTGCCCTCTTCTAAAATAATCGGTTTTCCAAGTCCAACTCGTTCTATTGGAAAATCACTGTAATAAGTGAAGTCAAGACCATCATCACTTGTCGCGATTATACTTTTTCCAGTATTTGTTGCAGAATAAAAAATATACTGCTCTCCTGTGTAAAATATATCAGGATCCATTAATCCTTCATACGTAAAAACAGTTCCTTCTTCTTCAAAATAAATTCCATTTTCAGAAATTGCACTATTAATATTATGATCTCCTGGCATTGATGCTGGATCTCCTATGCCCTTTGTTGGATCTGTTTCTCCTGCAAAATAATAGAGCCTATAACGACCATCATCTAACATTACAATCGTTGGATCGACATTTACTGTTTCTGTTCCTTCAATTTCGCAATTTACTTTATATATTGTCGCACCATTATCTGTTGAATCTGAACACCCTATTGTTGATGGTTGTGTTGATGCATCTACATAATAAACTCTAATTGTTCCATTAGGCAACAAAAGTGGAATTGGCACCGATGCTTTTTCAATTAAAAGTAAATTATCATGTGTCCATGTGAGACCATCTTCGCTCGATGCGCTCCATACTTGATGCGATTGCGGTCCATTTAATTCTTGTTCATCTTGTGTATTTTCTGTTATTTTCTCTTCTCCTCTTTCTTCAGGTTGATTTTGTTGTTGCCCTTGTTGTGATTCTTGTATAGTTTCTTCTTTGCAAGAAACAAGAATGAGAAGGATTACTATTATCATAATAAGGGGTATTTTTTGTTTCATACTCATTTGTTATTCTTTTTTTTTAATAAATACTTATTGGTTTTACTTTTTTCATCTACATCTTCATTTTTTCACTTCAAAGGGGTAAACTTTATAAAGTGATTTTGCTTTCTGTCCTCTAGTTCTACATCTTGTAGAGACTTAGGTTGGAGATGCACACAAAGCAAGCTTTGTGGCAACATTGAGCAAGCTCAATGTTAACAACCATGGATAAATGACTCGGGTTGGAGATAACAACCGTGAACAGATGAGTTCTAAAAACTACCATCTACGGCAACGTAGGGGGTAGTGAAAATGACTGACTATAGATTATATAAAGTAAATAAGGGAAATATTTTTGTAACTGATACAGAGAACCAACTCTATTGTCAGCCAGGTATTTATTTAGTGACTCTTGACACGAACTCACGTGGGTGGCTTCTTTCGCGAAAGGAGCACCTCGATAAAACTTTTCTTTCCATAGGAACAACCGTTGATGCGTTAGATATTACTGAAGATAGAAGTAGCTATACCATTGACGATACGCTATACCCGCGCATAATAGATCGAGCAGAAGTATCTGAACGAGATTTTCTTGATTCTTATTTCCCTTTTTTGAAGGATGAACAAGCATATACTTCTTCTTTACAAAAAATAGAAGAAGCGTACCATGCTGATTTGGAAAAATTGAACAGCAGAAAATCTGCACAAGTTGCTCAACTTGGTCCCAAACCTACTTTGGATGATCGCTTTAAAGCATTTTTCAAAGAATAATGGTGAATAAAAATGCTTGAAACAGTTGTGTATGGTGGTCTTGAATGGGAATTGTTTGCTCAGCGAGAAAGAGATTTTACTCGCCGTGAAAAATGGGCTCTTTTTCTTGAATGTGATATTTCACTTCCAGAAAAAAAAGAAATGAGTTTCACAGAACATTGTGAACGGCTTCAGGAATTGCCTGGTTTGAATAACTTACCAGGAAGCGCCACTTGGCGAGCGCCGTATTTCTGGGAGATAAACAAATTACATATTGATGGATTACGAAACAGACTTAATCCCAAGCAAATGCGCTTATGGCATGATATTTTTTCTTCTGGTATAGGAGAATGGTATAATCACGGTATTTCCCGCGGATTCGGTGATTTTACTCTTTATCTTGACGCTCGTGATGGAAACTCTAAATTTGCTACCCTTCGTCTTGAGGATTGTTTTCTTTATCCAAGACGAAAGGAATGCCTTATTTATGAGGCAACTCCGTTGTTTCACCTGCTTTTCTACCACTGTCTTTCTTCTCAGTTGCCTCCTCACGTGCTTCACGAAACTATTCGCTTGTCTCCGCCAAACGATAATGTGTATCCTGTCGGCCGCAGGGGTAATAGAAATAATTGTTGTCTCGCTTACGACCTTCACTTTGCATCCCGCGGTGTTCGTGAATTGAAAAGTTATAGTGGGAGGTAAATGAAAATGAGACCAAGAATATTTTCAATAGGAGCAATGGGTGTCATTACGCCATCAATCCAGCATATAGATAGTTGGTACATAACAAAACCAGAACAACCTGCTGCGCTTGTTGATCGAATGACGCAGATAAAAACATACACCATTGGTGATGAGGTTTCTATTTCCATGACTTTTGAACCTGTGCAGTCACTTTGCTACGCAACAAAAAATTCAGAAGGAATTGAAGCGTATGTTCTCGATGATTCTGGCTTTGCGGAACCACTTGTTGTTGTTTCACAATCTCGAGATTCTGTCTGCTACATGATTCCTCTTCTTGAGACAACAACGCTTACTCTTGCTGGAACGTACGCAAGTGGATTACCACTCCAACAAAAAAAAGTGTATGTTCTTGATGGCTATCTTTCAGAACAACCTTTTGTTTTAGAAAGTTCTGTTGCACCGCATAGTCCTGAGATAATGCTTGGTAAAACGCTTGTTTCGTTTCAGGATGACAATGCGTTGGGAATGACTGCGTTCGCTCTTGTGTATAATCATCCAATGATGAAATATTATTCTGTTGAACTGGAGAAATATGTGGAGAACACTGTTGGCGCGGTTTTTCTTCTTCCAGATAATCCGACGTTCACTGTTACTGGTGTTTACGCGAAGGATAGAAATGATAATGCTTCTTTATTGTATCATGTTTCTGATGGTGCATTTACTGGCATTGTTGATTCAATCGTTACTGATATAGAAGAAAAATCATTTTTAGAAAAGGTCTTTATGAAAGGTGAATAAACATGAAAACAAAAACTTTAGGCTTAGTTGGTTTAGTAACAGCAATCGCTGCAACAGAATTGGCTGCAGAGACCACACCGTATCAAATCGTTGCTGCATATAAAGGTTCTACTGCGTACTATTTACAAATTGCAGGGAAGCCAGGTTCCGTTTCTTATCATTATGGTACTTGGTCCACTGGATTTGGAAAGAATTGTGGTGAAAACAATTTTCCTGTTATTCAGGTGACTGATTTTTACAATCGAGATAGTCCTCCTTTTGCTATGGATATGGGTTGTTTTTCTCCTACAGATGATCGCCATCCTATTTTAGGATATTCTTCGCGAGGTTCTTCAAGTTTTGTCATGGAAGGAAGAATCGTGGAGGAAGCAGTCTTGGCGTTTTATGCAACTCTGCAACCTGACCAATTTCTTGATGTTTCTGGTTTGCCACCAAAAAAAACCGCTCCAAAAAATGTTCCTCATAGTCCAGCGGGGTGGGCAGTTACAAAATATGATGGAGAAATCTCATCTCTTGTTTCCTATGATTTTATCCAAATACAAAAAAAAGCAGCTCACATTGACCCGAAGAACTACGTGACTGTTGTTGGCTTCTGTGCAGAAGCATGCAATTACCAGATTTATGATCAAACTACTGGAACAGTTCTTCTCGTTTGGTACGATTCTTTATGGTTTCCGGAAGGAAATGAAAAACGCAAGTCATTTGAGGAGATTCTTCCTTCGCTGGTCAAAAACGCAACTCCTCCACTTCTTGTAAATAGTGCGCTTCTTGATCCACAAAAGCTGCCAGCAGATTATCCTTTAAACTATATCAAAACGCATGGTGAAGGAAATTATGCGTTCCATGAATATGGAGTGAAACAATGATAGCTGTTCTTTTAGCAACTGCATTTGCAGCAAAAACATCCGCGACAAAACCATTTGTTGAAAATGGAACATGGCTGGAACCAAAAATGCTTGTTCGCACAAGCGGTATGGCTATTGCTGATGTTTACGACATGGAAAAAATGAATCCTGATGATCCAGAAAGCATTGCTATCAAAACATTGCAGGATCGTCAAGTGGCAAGCATTGGTACAAGCGGTCACTGGCAAACGTATGAACTTTGTTTTACGCCAAATACTCCTGATTCTAAAACAAAACAGCCAACTCCTCTCATTGATCCAAGCACGGTGAAAGCGTTTATGCATTCAGAAGCAGATAAAGATCTTCTTGGAGATGTTTCAATTCCACTTGGTTCTTCTTATCAAGAAGCAAACAAATACGCGCTTGCAGTTCCTACTGGACAACAGCCGCTTTGTTTTTATCTTCCTCCTGGAACGGCAAACAGAAAGGATACTTTGGATATTTATCTCATGCAGGATGGGAAAGGATTGCTCGCAAAAAAAACATACTATACTGTTGACGCAGTTATTGATGAAGAATCGTTTGGCTATATTTCTGACAAACCATTTCCATTGGAAACTTCTGCTGCGCCTTCTTCTCTTGCTTTAGAAACAGCGCGAGAAACTTCTTGGAGCTGGACTGTGACTGATGATTTTGCTCCAGACATGCGTGCGTGCCTTGTTTTTACGAAAGATGACAAAGAGTACAATGTCGCAATCACAAAAGCAGAAGAGAATCTTGAGACTGCTGTTTTTATCTCTCCTCCTTTGCGATATGGCACTGTTGAAGATGTGATGTTTGTTGCAATAGATAGAAACAAAAACATGACTGCATTTTCGTATGCTGCATCTGTTGATTCGGAAGGGTTTGTTGTTTCGACTATCCAGAAAATTTCTTTGCCTGCTGGATATGGTCCATGCGCAAAGAAACAAGGAAATAGTGAAACACAATGAGTGCAATTACGTACAATGGTCTTTCATTGGAAGATCGAACCTATCAAGAAGCAGGACAAACAAAACTTCTTCCCTTTGATCAAAGTCTTGCACGATTGCGGCAAGCTGGATTTACTCGACATCTTTATCCCGCTGAAGCATTTCAATTTATTATCGCTGGCTTGGAAATGAAGTTGGCTCCTCATCAACATTCATTTTGTGCATCTATGCTCACTTCCCCTGCCGAATGGTTGAACGTCGCTATCGGTGTTGAAGAAAAAAAACGTATTCTCTGGTTAGACTCACGCACGTTCACTCTTTATTTTGATCCAGAAGGTCTTGTTTGGGATCCCATAAGACGTCAATATGACGCGCAGAACTTTACCTATTCTCGCAAACAGGAATTTGATATTACTCCTCTTCCTGTTGCACAATATGTTGATCTTTCTTATTTCTCTGATCCTTTTGCCATTGCTCTTACTGGTCGCACATGCTCTTCTTTACCAGAAAAATTGCGTCATAAGGAAAATTCACGACGAGTGCAAGTTTACATTCCGCGCGTTGGCACGATCTGGCCAGCGGCTCGTGTTGGGTATGAGATGTTCTCTAGTAGAGTTGGTATCCTTTTTGGAAGTGACGGCGCTTCACGTGGAATAAAAACTTTGTAATGTCTTCCATTACTTTTATATATTTGTGACTGTTTTCTTTTCTTATGTTACGAACACACACCTGCGGGGAATTACGCTTAACAGAAAAAGGCAACCACGTTCAGCTTTGTGGTTGGATGGAAACGGTGCGAACACACGGCGGCATTAGCTTTCTCTGGCTTCGTGATAGATATGGCATTACACAAGTTGTCTTTGATGAAAAACATAATAAACAGATCTGCGAACAAGCATTACAATTACGCAGAGAAGACGTTGTTCAAATTTCTGGCAAAGTTCGCTATCGCGGCGATGGCCTGGTTAATCCAAATCTTCCTACTGGTGAAGTCGAAGTCCTTGCAGATACACTTACTATTCTCGCGCAGTCTGACATTCTTCCTATGGAACTTGACGATAAAAATCCTGCGTCAGAAGAAATGCGTTTGAAATATCGTTACTTAGATTTACGCAGACCGACAATGCAGAATAATTTAATCATGCGTCATAAATTTACGCAAGCTGTTCGCGAATACATGACTTCGCAGCATTTTGTGGAAATTGAAACCCCTATTCTTATGAAATCCACGCCAGAAGGTGCGCGAGATTATGTTGTCCCAAGCAGAGTGCATCCAGGACAATTTTATGCATTGCCACAAAGTCCACAGTTGTATAAACAAATCCTTATGGTTGCTGGGATGGATCGTTATTTCCAACTTGCACGTTGCTTGCGTGATGAAGATTTGCGCGCAGATAGGCAGCCAGAACATACGCAAATTGATATTGAAATGAGTTTTGTTGAAGAAAAAGACATTCACGCGCTCGCAGAAGGCATGTTAAAACATGCATTCAAAAAAGCAGGTCACATTGACATTCATACGCCATTTCCTCGCATTGCGCACGTTGATGCAATGGAGCGTTATGGTATTGACAAGCCAGACATTCGCTTTGGTTTAGAGTTAAAGACAGTGACAGACATTGTGAAGCATTCTGAGTTTGGTGTTTTCAAAACAATCATTGAATCCGGTGGTATTGTCAAAGCAATCAACGCAGAACAATGTGGAGAAAAATTTTCCAGAAAAGACATTGACGCGTATATTAAACTTGCAACAGACAACGGCGCGAAAGGACTTGCATATGTGAAAGTTACTCCTACTGGATTTGATTCTGGCATTGCGAAATTTTTGAGCAAACAAATTCAAGATTTGTTGCTGGAAAAATTAGAAGCAAAACCAGGAGATTTATTGTTTTTCTGCGCAGATAAACCTAAAATTGTTAACGATGTTTTGAGTAAAGTTCGTAATACTCTTGGGAGCCAACTTGGTCTTATTGATACAAATACCTATGCTTTTTGCTGGATAGTGGATTTCCCTCTTTTTGATTGGAATGATGATGAAAAAATGTGGGAACCTGCGCATCACATGTTTTGCATGCCCAAACAAGAACATCTCGATATTCTTGAATCAGATCCTGGAAAAGTGTATTGCCATCAATATGATTTAGTTTTGAATGGCATGGAAATGGCTTCTGGCAGTTTGCGTATTAACAGACCTGAAATTCAAGAACGAGTTATGCGTGTTGTTGGGTATCCAAAAGAACGCGCGCAACAACGGTTTGGCTTTTTGTTAGAAGCATTCAAGTATGGCGCTCCTCCGCATGGGGGAATTGGGATTGGATTGGACAGAATGGTTGCGATGCTGTTGAAATTGACGGATATTCGTGAAGTGATCGCATTTCCTAAAAATAAACAAGCGCAATGTCCTATGGATGGCTGTCCAAACGTTATTGATCAGAAACAGTTGGATGAATTGAAGATTGGGTTTAAGAAGTGATGTTGTTTCTCTTACTTTTTGTTTTCTCTATATTTTTCTCACTATTCCTTTATCAGCATCCACTTCAACGATATCTCCATCTTTGAACACTTTTGTTG
>CAYLMH010000026.1:0-19439 GCA_964385055.1 uncultured Methanosarcinales archaeon | reverse complement strand
GTCACAGGAGATGTGAGCGAGAGCACAAAGCAGGCAACACAAAACGTTCTTGCAGTCCTCGAAATGTTCTTTGGCACAAAACAAAAATATATCTATTATGTCCAATTCCTCACTGCGTATAAAATTTCTGGAAGCGATACATCATCGCTTGCGATTGTAACAGCGCTTATCTCAACAATGCAATATATTCCCATCAAACAAGATGTCGCGATTACAGGCGGTTTATCTGTTCGCGGAGATGCGCTTCCTGTCAACGGCATTTCTGAAAAAGTTCACGCAGCGGTGGAGTGTGGCATAAAAAAAGTCCTTGTTCCAACAGCAAACCTCAAAGACATTCGTTTAGACAAAGCAGATCTTGAAAAAGTACAAATCGTTCCAGTCGTCTGTGTCTATGATGTGGTCAAAGAAGCGTTGGACTGGAAAGGAAATGAAAAAATTCTGAAAAAGATGAAGGCGATGAAAAAATAGGTCCAAGAATGATAAACAAAGAACAAGCAGCAGAGATAAAGAAGAGATTGGGTGTTGAACGCTTAACCCCGCAGCGCCTTCTTTTATTTGAGATTATTCAACAAAATCCAAGCCATCTTCATGTTGATGATCTTTACGGCATTGCGAGAAAAAAAGATCCTAAAATCAATCTTTCCACAGTCTACAGAACACTGCATGAGTTTAAGAGAGCAGGCATAGTTCATGAACTCCATTTAGAAGAAGAACATCATCATTATGAAACAACAGAGAAAGGAGTGCATCATCATTTAATCTGTAGTAAGTGCGGAGCAGTGATTGACTTTTTGTGGGAAAAGATCGATGAAATGAAAAAACAGATCGCAAAAAAATATGGATATTCCATCTCCAACATCAAGCTTGAAGCAACAGGATTGTGCCAAAAATGCAGGAAATGAAGATGACAAAACAAGAAAATCGAAAAAAACTCACTCCTGAACAATATCACGTTCTCAGAGAAAAAGGAACTGAACCTGCGTTCACAGGAAAATATTGGGATAACAAAAAGAAAGGCATCTACAAATGCGTAGGCTGTGGCGCAGAGCTCTTTGCGTCAGACACAAAGTTCGACAGCGGCACAGGCTGGCCAAGTTTCTCTGACCCAAAGAATACAGAAAACATTGAACTCAAAGACGACAACAGCCAAGGCATGCGGAGAATTGAAGTCACTTGTAAAAAATGTGGAGGTCATCTTGGTCATGTCTTCGATGATGGTCCAACAAAAACAGGAAAGAGATATTGCATTAATTCTTGTTCGTTAGAGTTTGAAGAAAAGAAGTAATCTAAGACTCTTCCAACAGAAAAACTAAAGACTTAAAAACTAGAACTGCCCAAATAAATACATGCCTGAACAAAAACAAGAGCAAAAGACTGAAGAAAAACAAAAACCAAAGCGAGAAGTCCAAAGCACGCTCGCAGGCGAAGAAAAAGAAAAGTTGCTTAAACTCTCAGAAATTAGCCTTTGGATTGATACGTATGACGATATTTTCTCTGATTTTGACCCAAGGCCATACAGTCAGCGAGCGATATCAGACGATTTTCTTAATGAGCTGATGAAAGCCACAAGAAGCAAGAAAACGGGAAAAATAGAAATAAGATTTCTCGTTCCAACAAGAATACGAAGCACCCATCAGGAAGCAATCATCAAAAAACGATTGCAAGAATATTTTCATCATAAAATGAATCTAGTGAAAGAGGAAAGAAAGGAACTGATCATGCATGGACTGCGGTTTACAGGAGTTGGTATTGTGCTTATGATCATCGCAACGATCCTCCTTTCGCGTGGAGTTGAGAATATTACAACAAATTTTTTGATTATTCTTCTTGAACCAGCGGGTTGGTTTTTATTCTGGAATGGAATGGACACATTGATTTATAGAGTAAAAGCAAAAAAACCTGACCATGATTTCAATAAGAATATGGCAAAAGCAGAAGTTAGTTTCATGAATTATTAATGAGGAATTCAATGAAGATGATTAATGTGTTTTCGATATTTTCTATACCTCCAAAACCCAAAGAGAAAAAAGGTTATACCTAAAGCAATAAGCAGTAACGCATCTATAAAGTGCGTAGGCAAAAAACGGATTATAGCCAAACCAGATGCAATAAATGCAAGCGCAGTTCTGATGTACGCAAGAAACGTCCGCTCATTCGCAAGATGTGTGCGTACATGGGCTAAGTGCGTCGATTCTTTTTTACTCATATAAATGAGTATGAAGTGAAGATTCTTATATATCTATCGTTAGGAAGAAAAAAATCAGAAAATCTACCCTAAATGAAACACTTCTTCAGCAGTCCCATGCGCCATTCTTTCCGCGTCTTCAGCGTCAAGTGTTTCTAGAGTTTCACGAAGCATTGCGATAAATTCTTCATAGGAAGCGGTTTTCTGGACATTGAGATCAGGATGCTGAACATCTGTTCCAAGCATAACTCTATCCAAGATTGAGGTATCAGGGAGTTGTGAAGTAGCCATTGCAGTTTCACAATACAGATTTTCATATTTCTTCATCATATCAACCTGACAACCGTGTGCTAAAATAAAAATAGTGTCAGGATTTTCTGCAAGTGCTTCTTCAAATTCAGCTTTTCCAGAATCGCAATCAGTTTCATAACAGAAATCATAATGAGCCATGACAGGAACATTATATGTAGTCGCAAGTTTGTAGATTTCCATCATCGTTGGATCGTTCATTGGAGTCGTTGTTTTTTTAACACTGTTTCGTAAATCCAATTCACCAATTCCTTTCCAAACCCCTGTTTTCAATTGTTCTTCAACATAAGAAACAGCGTCAAGATCAGCAGGGTCAAAACCTGCGAGCATCGGAATGATGACATCAGGATATTTTTCTGCTGCTTCAAGTACCCACAGGTCATGATCTTCTGAGTACGTAGGTTCCCTGTCCGGCACTTGTCGCGCGTGCAAGCCAAGCAGTATTTTAGAAACACCAGCGTTTTTTGCCGCTGCAACTAAAGAAGCGAGAAATACATCATTCTTTTCTTTGTCTTTTGGGAGAATGTGCGCATGCGTGTCAATAAGATAAAGATCGCCAGTATACGCAGGTAAATCTGATGAAGTTATAGCATCAGAAGTTTCAGTGTTTTGAGTTGGAGAACCAAGAGGAACGTCTGTTTGCGACGCACAACTCACAATGAAAAAAAACATAACGAAAAGAGAAAGAAAAAAGAAAGAAAATTTCATCTAAAATCCAGTCCCCAAATCCCAAATACGTTTTGCGCCAACGATAAATGCTGCAGGGAAGACAAACGCGATAACGCCTTTTGCCGCGCCGACAACAAAGTTACCAAACATGTCTGGAGAGACTCGACCGAGTTCTGACGCTGCCATGCAAGCAAGAAGAACAACTGCCGCAGTGTACAAAACATCTTCAGCATCTTCTTTTGCAGTGTTCAAAAAACCCGCAATTAATCCAAAGACAAAAAGCACCCAAAAGAATGCGGTAATAACTGGCATGATAAAAAGATCACTCAATGCGCCCATAAGGACTGCTAATACTAATCCAACTGTAAAAAATGCTGTTCCAACTCTTCTCATTCCCATACTTCCACCTCAGATTTTATTATTATAATAATGAATCAATATTTTATCTCTATGCAGATATATAAAGTTTTGGAAATTCAAGTCAAAACAAACACCTTTAAAAAAAGAAAAAGTAAACAAAACCATATGACAACCATTCCATCAATTGCTTTACTCCAATTTAGAACAAATTCAGTAGTTAGAGCAGATGAAGAAAGAAACTGCAGAGAAAAAGTACGTGGACTAGCAGAGATTGTCACATACAATGCGTTGGAAAGAGATTGTTCCAACATCCATCTCGATCAGTATGCTGGATTCATCTTTGGAGGGTCAGGAGAATTGTATGTTTCAGAGGGAGGAGAGTTAGTTGAAAGAGCAAGACAACACACACAAGAGTTAATCAGAGAAATTGTACGAACAGATACGCCCTCCTTATTCATTTGCCTTGGTCTTCATCTTCTCGCAGATGCGTATGGAATTCCATTTCACCAAAAAGGAGAATACAGAGAAATTGGAACAGTTCCTATTATTTTGACAGATGCTGGGATGCGCGATCCGTTATACAGAGGAATGCCAAAAGTGTTTAGTGCGCAAACAGGGCATGACGATGCGATAAAAAGAATCCCACAAGGAGCGCAATTCCTTGCGCAAAACATAACATGTCGTGTTCAGGCATTCAGAATGGGAGAACATGTGTATGCGGTTCAATTCCATCCAGAAATGGATCTTGCAGATGTTCATTTCAGATTAAGATATTATCCTGCGTATGATGCATCTCAAGCAACTTTCGCAGAAAGTCCTGAAACTCCAATGATCATGAGAAACTTTGCAAAACTAGCGCGAGATCATTATGCAAGTGCAGTGACGCATGTGATTAAAGGACAGATGTAACTTCTGACTTTAGCGTGGCCTCCATTTATACACAGAATCATGATGATCAAAATAATAAACAATGATCATTTTTCTTTCATGATCTACTTTGAAAATGAGAACAAAATGCGTGTCAATATGAACACGATTGAACATATGCAAAGGAGGATGAAGAAATTTATACGCCGAAGGATCTTGTTGAATTTCAGTAATCTTTTTATGAATAATATGCAATTGCTTTGGGTTTTTCTTGGAAAGCTTAAGGAAAATCTTGTCAGCCTCAGGCAATATTTCAAGATCATACATGCGTATCCCCTTCAAGAATTAAACACTCAAACCATAACGAGCTGCAAAATTATCAACGCGAATTGCTTTTTGTTTCTTAATCTCTTCTATTTTTTTAATGAATTCAGGACGTAGTTCTGGTTCTCCTTCAAATTCAATGTATTCTGAAACAACGAGTTTTATAGCTTCACCTTTGTCACGCAATCCATATTTCGCTTTAACAACATTTAAGACACGATTCGTGTTTTCATCAATTTCAACAAGTGCTTGAACCATAAGATCACCTTAGTTAGAATAAGGCAAGCTTATTTATATATTTTTCTAGGATTACACACTCTTCCAAACATCATCGCCAACATAATGAATGTTCTTAATCACTTTCCCTGTTTTCATTTCCTGCATCCCAGAAGAAGCAAAAAGCGCAATCCCCACAGCAAGTGGTTTCTTATTATTGACATCAACAATAACAACAAAGTCACCTGCAGAGATCTCACTTTCGATAGAAACAATCCCTGGTCGCATGATATCAGCGCCGCCAACAACAAATCGAACAGCGCCCATGTCCACAACAATGGCCTTCAAAAGCGCAGGCGCTTTCAATAAATTATGAAGTGTCGGGACAAGTTTGTTTTCATAATAAAAAAATGCAGGCTGATGATTAATGTAGAGTATTTTCTCATCGTGTAACTCAAGATGATCTTGTTTAGAAACAGAAATCTTGTAGGCTGCAAGCAACGGCTCAATGTCTTTGTAGCGAAGTTGTTTTGAAGTCACAAAAAGAAATGAAACCTGTTGATTTATATGTTTTTGGAAAACAAAAGTTTATTCTCACAAAAACGCTCACTTTGTGTATACTTTTTCATAATGCCTAAAAAATGGAGAAAAGTAAAAAATACTTTTAAGAAAAATTCAGCAAAAAAGAACCAAACTCTCACTTTTCTTTGTGTTTGCGCTTAAAACATTCGAGAAATAGTGCTTGTTTTTCTCTTTTTTCTCGTTTTGTACAGGTTTACTCTAAAAAATATAGTCTTCTTTTTGAAAAGATTTGTTGAAATAATCCAGAATAAGATAAGACATAATAAGAACAGCATTCTAAATTATAACTAACTAAATTATTACGAAAATAAAAGATAATATGACAGAAACATGTCGAGATAATCCAAATATTTTGAATAAATACAACCTAAAATATTTAATCAAAAATAAAAAGTTTTGAAATAGAAAACGCTTTTGAAAGATGTATTAAATAAGAAATCAATTAAATTCTTTTTTTATTTCCCGTAATTCAGTGACAATAGAACTCATGGATGCAGGACGATCGTATGGATGAAATGCCAACATACGATCAACAAAAACACTCAAGCGAGCAGGAATTCCAGGCATTTTTGCATGAAGAGAAACATGATCCCTGTTAGAAATCCGCCCAACATAGTCAAGATGTTCGTGGCGACTTCTTGGTCCTATACGAGCGTAAGGTGCTTCTCCTGTAAGAAGTTCATAAACAACAGAACCCAAACTAAAAACATCTCCAATATCCCTATTAAACTGTGCTGCAGTACCCATAAGAAGTTCTGGTGCAGTGTATCCATACGAGAAATGAGGAACGCGAAGACGCTCCCACGCTTCAGGCGTATTTAATCTATAAGAAGCACCAAAATCAATCAAAAAAGCAGTCCCATTATTGACGCAAATATTAGAAGGCTTAACATCACCATGAACAAGATTATTTCCATGACAAACGTCCAAAGCTTCTGCGACTTGAATACTTATATCTATTGCGTCGGAAACGCGTTGAACTTCTCCTTTGTATAAAGAACTACCCACATAATCCATGACGATATACGCAGAAGTACTTTCCTCAAGAACATTGTGAACTCGAGGAACACGAGAAGTATGTGTTGCAGCTTCTCGCTGTATTGACGCTTCATGACGAAGAGCAGCCTGTGCGGCTGTAGTATGTGACTCTCGAGGAATTTTAACAACACGATAGCCACGGTTTTCTGGAGCAAAAACTCCATAAATCTCCCCTTGCCCACCCCTCGCCAAAAGGTGTGGCTCAACAAAACCATAACGTTCACAAATAGCTTCAATGGATGCCATATTTAGAAAAAGCCAAGAGGTGTCTTATATACTTTTCCCCAAAATAAAAAATAAATTAAATATTTTAATCAATATCCTCAATAATTAAGCAATCCAACATTATAATTTATATAAAATTTAAACAAATCAACCCACATAGTCCTGCGGTCCAGATTGTTCTTCAACATCAGAAAGAGCGTTCTCAGGCGCTTCAGTTTCAACAGTTTCTTCCGAAGGTTTTTCAGAAGGAACAATGTTCGTAAACACATGTTCTGGTTCTTCTTTCTTTTGTTCTTTTCCTTCAAATCGTTTGCTGATTTTTTCGTTCTTGACAATGCGCTGTAATTCCTGCACATACTTCGCAGTCAAATCAAGATTATTGTGTACACGAGTTCTTGTTTTTTCAAACGCAGATTCGAGTGTCGGTCCATTCAACTTATACCCCACCACAACTTTTTGATCTGAGCCAATATAACTCGTTTTAGTGATAAATTCTGTGTCAACCCATCGTTTGATATAGTCGTACATGGTTTGCCGCGAAATTCCCGCGTGTAACGCCATTTCTTCCACAGTCATGATTGCTGCGGTCGGTGTTTTGTCTCTGCTTGCGACTTTTGCTTTTTCGTATAATCCTAAAAGAACTTTGTGCATTTTTTCCGTCGAGCCTTTTTTTCTCGGCATTAAACCCATGCGATGGATAATCGTGTTTGCGAGTTCATCGCTGCTGGGATTCATTGTTGGTTCTGCGTGTCGTAAAATAAATTGTGGCGTTGCCATGATGTTCACCTCGATGAAAAATGTATAATGCATTTTGGAAGAATGGAGTATATAATAATTTCGACAGGATGATGAGATGGTTTGAGAATTACGCAGAAGGTTTAGGTAACAATGATTTTCCCAGAATGTTTTATAATTCGCGATCCCTGAGGAAGAATTCCATCGATAAGACGAATGCGCATTTTAATCTCTTCGGAATTAAAAGAAAGTTCTGTTTGTCGGTTTTCTTTGTACGCGTATTGCTGTCTATGTAACATCCACAAAAAGAAATGATAACTATCATCAAGAAGCGTCAGTACATCATTAGAGAGAGGAGTCAAATTATTCGCTTGAAGATAACAAAGCCTATCTTGAGTAGATTCAGGAAGGTCATGAAGTATTTCTGAGTTTCCTGTCTCCTGAATGTGTTGAATGAGGGAATCGATAAGAGAAAACTGAATAAAACGTAATGGACCTTGTTTAAACCCGGTTCTATAATTATTTGGGTCATAATATGCAACTCCTGCGTCCAGATCAACTTGAAGAACATTATTTCCCCTAAATCGTTGCGATCCACGAACCATAATTTGTCGATATTCTCTTCTTTTATCGCTCGTTCGATCACGAATCCTCCTTCCATCATCTCCTAAAAATTCGAGTCCAAGAGCATCTAATGCTTCTTTGTGGATTGTACTATCACCATATAAGAGCTCTGAATCGACGAGTCGAGAAGGATAAGTAAGGTTTCTGTCTTCATGGTAATAACTCATCGTTCCACTTGTGCGGAGATTTTTATGCTCTAAATGAAGGTGATCATCTTCGAAAAGATCTCGTCCAGAATAGTCTTTCACAATTCGTTTCAAACGAGCTATAAGGGTCCTATCAAATACTGTTCCTCGTGTTATTGAAACCAATTCGACTAATGATTCAGGACCTTTTTCTTTTCGCCCATCACTCCCAGTCGTAACAATTGCAAAAGGAGATGCAGAAAGTTCAGCAAAGTAGTCATGAAGAACTGCGTGTACTCTTTTCTGGAGAGATGCGTTATAAGAACGAACAAAAGCATGATACTGCGTATAAGGAACTGTATCTGGTGCAGTATAAGTTGGAAATTCAAAAGTAGTTGGCTTCGCCATTCTAAGCAAGGAGAAGACCAATTATATAAATTTTTCTGAAATAACTACTAAAAAGTGGGGACTTAGTAAAAGATTTATTTTCACAAACAAAACCTTCAATCAAAACCTAAATCTTTTCAATGCACTTGATTACAAAGAAAAATTTCAAAAAAGAATTTCTGAATAGCAAAGTAACCAGAAAAATTCCAAAAAAATGCCTAAAGATTGCAGTTCTTTTTCTATTCGAGAAAATCACGATTAAGCACTATTCCAACAAATCGCCAAATTTGGAGATAATCCCGGCTATTCAAGATAATCCCGAAACACCCACCATTTTTGGAGATCATCCCGACAAAACAGTTTGAGAAGTGCAAAGTGGAGAAGCAGGCTTCATGAGTTGAAAGAGGTCGAAAGTCGCACAAACGAGGTAGTTCAGTTAGGCATGTAAGGGATTATGGCGAATGAAGATAAAAAGAAATGAATGATTAAGAGAAGATGTGTTAGAATAAATTTACTTCAAAGAAACACTATTCTCAGAAGGTCGCCAATTGTTATAGTATAAAACAGGAGTATGCCGATTGTAAAACGGAAGAATACCCATATAAAAATCTAAACTTCTTTCGGTCCTACCAAGACTTTGTAAGAATGATGCTTCAAGAGATAAGCCCTGTTGTAAATATCCTTCTAAAACACCACTCATAAAAGGAGAGCGAATAAGACTGTTTCCACCGCCACAATCTGAAAATCTAAGACTTTGACCAGATGCGTTTGGTGCTACTGCAGTCCTGTTTGTTTTGAGAGCAGTTTCTTTTGCATGAGAGCCGCCAAAACAAGTATCATAAAAGTGAACAACTTGTGCTTTCTCTAAAGGTTCTGTTGCTTGAAGAAATTCATTTAATGTAATGTCACCATTTCCAGCACCAAAAACAAGAGGTCCAAGATGGAGTCTACTTGTAATATATCTAACTCCTGGAATTCCGGTCTTTGTAAGCATTCTGTTGGAGTGCGTATGAGAAGCAACAATGACAACATCATAAGGATTTTGTAATTTTGATGCTATCTCCTCTGAGACTTCACGGAGCTTTTCAGGCGTGCCTTTATGGAACGTCGCTTCACAGGTTCTTTTTTTCCATACAGGAAATGAATCTCTCCTTTCACCAGTAGAATTAAGAACATACACATGACCAGGAGCGAGTGTTTCTTCAAAAGCTTCTGCAAAATGAGACTCTGGACCATCAATAGTAACAAGAGCATAGACATTTTGAGGTTTATCAGGATCTAAATGATCGTATCCAGAATTTAATTGAGGAGAGCGAGGATATTCTTTTCCTCGTTGTTTAATCGTGTAACTTTCCAGACCAAGATTAACTCGGATTTGAAGCTCTCGAAGAAGTCGTGTTGCAGCTAGAGCAGTGCCTGTAGCAACGTAAGGATGCCCAAGTAATAAATCCGTTAATTCTTGCATAATTCTAACATAAAGAGCAACTCGTATAAAAAGGTTTCGTTAATTTATCACTTAATAGTGACAAATTAGAAGTTGGACTATCATTCCAAACATTTATCTGTCAGTTCTTCTTTAATTTTTGAAGGAATAGAAGCAATAAGAAGACATTGAAGAGTAGCAGGAGGAATTTTTGCTCTTTGTGCAACTTTTGCATAAGCATTTTTGGCACTACCCCTTTGTTCTTTTCCAGCCAACAAAGAGTAAACATCTGTAACACAACAATCATGTACAACACCGACAACTGTTGCGTCAGCTGTTTCACGACTCATAAGAAGACCTTTGAGAGCAAGATATTGGAGAGAATATCCTCTAGTACTCGGAACAAAAGTCATGTGTGGAACATATTTTCGAATAGCAGGATAAACAGGAGAAGGATCTAAAGGAGTAGAAAGATCACCGAGATAGTAAACTGAATCACCTGAAGAGAGGCGTGCGTCAATCTCTGATGCAATAGCGTCAAACACATGAGAGAGCCTTTGTGTTTGAGTTTGAGCATGTTCTAAATAAATAGGGACGAATTCTTTTGGAACATCTAAAACACCAAGAAGTTTATGGGGATCAAGATAAGGCATTTCTGTGTGAACAACAACAAGGGCTTTCATGATAAGGAAGGATTAAGGATTAATTTTTATACCTTTCTCTAGATGTCTAAAGAAGAATTATTTTTCCCAAAAAAAACAACCTGATCCCCATAACAATTAGGAACACAATCAATTGGATGTTCATAAACGTATCCTGTTCCAAACTTCGAGCGAACTCTATCTTCTCCAACCAAGAGACCATAATGAGCAATAGAAGAAGGATACCGAGTAAACTGATACGCGACAACAGCATTCACGACAGGCGTAGATAAACGAGTATATCCTTGTTTCTCTAAAGAAGAAATCCCACGAGTTAACAAGAGTTCTCCTCGTTCACGATATAATGGATGACTCGCTTCAAGCTGTTGATACCAGTCTTCGTGTTGAAAAACGTACCAATAACACATATATCGTTGAGAAGAATCAGAAAAGCGATCAACAATACTAAGTCCCGGAAGTTCACCAACAGCAGACCATTTTGTGTGATGCTCAAGAGCAGGAGCTGTAAGATCATCAATGCGCTGTCGTTCTGGCGTAAAAGGAATTCGCATAGTAAGGAAGAAACGAAGTACCTGTTTTATACGTTACGCAAAACAATAAAGATAATCAAAACATTTAAGCAAAAAGCATAATCTTCACACTCAATTCTAACGCAGAACCTTTAATCAGAACTTAAATTTTTTAAATTCATGAGATCACTATTTTTCAAACCTCACTTTTTTGAAAAAAAGGAATAAAAAAAAGGCGACAGAAGTAAAGAAAAGAGATTACAACATACGAGATAATACCAACTAAATTATTAAGACAACAATAAATATAATAATTAATTAAGTCGAAATAATAAAGACAAAATTAATTTTGAAAAAGGAGAAATAGAGGGGAATTAAGAGTAAAAAATAGTTTATTAAGAGAAAAACAAGGAAAAAGTTCAAGTTTCTCAAAAGATTTAAGCATAAAAGCAAGTAAAAGTGAGAGTTAAAGAATCGCCAAGTAGGAAAAACACGCACCGCAAGAAAAAAGGTATCTTCAAATCTTTTTAAAAAAGCAAGATATATAATAAAGAGAAGAAAAGTTAAGAAAATGCTTACAATAATTTTAATTGGAACAGAACATGCACATAATCTCGGTGCAGTGTGCCGTGTCATGGCAAATTTCGGATTCAAAGATCTCCTGCTCATCAATCCAAAATGCAGTAAAGATGACATTGACGCGCTCATAAGAGCAAAGCATGAAGCAGGGCCAATCCTCAAAAACGCAAAGATAGAGACAGAAAAAGCACTGGAAACATTCGACTATCTGATTGCAACAACAGCACGAACAGGCACAGACTACAATATCCCGCGTTCTCCAATCAATCCAGAAGAGCTTGCGCAGCATTTGGAAGAAAATAAGCTTATAAAAGACCCAAAAGTGAGAGTTGGACTTGTCTTTGGAAGAGAAGGTCATGGTTTGTTCAACGAAGAAGTTGAAAAATGCGACTTTGTTGCAACAATTCCTGCGCATCACAGCTACTTCACCCTCAACCTCAGCCACGCAGTTTCTATCTTCTTGTATGAAATCACCAAGAAGTTAGGCACTCAAAAAATGAGTGAAAAGTTCAAGAAAGCAACTGCAGAAGATAAAGTGATTATTATGCGTGTTCTTGATCAGCTTCTTGAGAAAAAAGACTTCAGAAGTGAGAGTAAGCGAGAAACGCAGCGAAAAGTTTGGAGAAGGATGATTGGCAAAAGCACATTAACAAAACGAGAAGCGTTTGCGCTCATTGGATTTTTGAAAAAGATGCTCTAGATTAAGCTTGCTTCTTCTCAAAAAACACTTTAACGCGATCATCCATTTTTGGTTTCGCGTTTTCGCCGAGACCATAATAAATCTTCTCCGCATGAGCTCCCCAAGAATACGTTCCTTCTTCTTTTACCATTCTTTTAACAGCAAATTCCTGCGTCTCTAATCCTTTCTTCAGATTGTAATGAATACTGCGCATAGTACATTTGGGAAAAATTTGATTATACAACAAAGAAATCTGATACCCATATCCTTCACCGAGATGATGCAAAAGCTCAATCATATTTTGTCTGATGGGTGATTGAATAGGACGACCTCTTTTTGGCATGGAAAAAATAAAACCCTTGAAGATTAAATAGTTTGTGGCAATACGTTTATAAGAGAAATAATATTCCTTCAAAGAATGCCAACACGAATAGGAATAATTCATGTCATCGGATTTAAAGTAGGAGAAAGAACAGACAGCACAGAGAAATTAGATGCTGCGAAGAAAACATTGGATGAGAGAATAGACCAGATTGCTGGCTACCAAGTACAAACATGGAATTCATATCCGCATCATGCTCTTGGAGAGCAACCATCCCCAGAACCAGAAATGCTTTATGCAATGATTGAAATTCCCACGCACCCTCACTTCCAGGAAGCTCCATATAGATATAGAGGAGAAAAACCATTCGAAGGAGTGCTTGAAGAGTTAAAAAGAGAACCAACATTTTCAATGCATAGAACACATGACAATTTATTTTACAACTAAATTCTCATTTTTTAGGTCAGAATAGTTAAAAAGAGCGTAATAACCCAAAAAGGAATGACAATAGACCTGCTTCTAACCAGACCGCTGAAAAGAGAGCATACTGAAGAAGAAGTAGTTCGTCTTCTCAAACAAGGAGGAACAGAAGCAGAAAGAGTATATGAAGTATTCTACAAAGCACATGCACCGCAGTTAGAGTGGTACATATTCAAATATGTCAGGGATACGCAAGAAGCAAAAGACATAGTACAACATGTTTTAGGAGAAAAAATTCTTACGAATCTTGATGCGCTCGTTGCGTCAGCAGAAGAAGGACGATTACGATTAAAAGGATGGCTATACACCGTTGCGAGAAATCTGGCACTAAATTATGTTCGTGATAAAAAAAGGAGAAAAACAGAACCAACCGATGATGTGAATGTAATATACGTCCAACAGAATGCCAGACAAGATCACGAAGATACAATCTTAAGAAGAGTATTTGAGAATGAGGCAAGGAATTATATTGACGAAAGATTAGATGAAGTATCAAAAGAACATAGAGAAATTCTGATTCTCCGATATAGGCATGATCTTTCTTATAATGAAATAAGCGAAAGATTAGGGATTAAATTAGGAACAGTTATGTCAAGACTCAGTAGAGCAAGAGACAGTATTCAAAATAAGATGAAAGAAGCAGACAAAACAGTAAGTTGGTATCAACCACTAAGAAAAGAGATACATGAAGGCTTCGAATAATAGTTGTTACTTTTTAACCAATCTATAACACGTCACTTCAATTCTCTCTAATTTCTTTCGATGATACGATTGCGTCTGGCGTAAAGGAAACGCAAAGTGATACACTTCTACAACAGAAAAAGAATAATCCCCTGCAATCGCACGAACAAACGCGTCAGTCGTTGTTTTATGAAAACTATACACTATTTTTCCAAGAGAAAATGCTTTTTCCATAAACGGTTTGTCAGCATGTGCTTGCTTCGTTCCAAATGGAGGATTTTGAAACACCGTGTCAACAGGATCCTGAAATGCTGAAACATCCATTTGAAGAAGGGTATAATTTTCAAGACGAAGCGGAAGAAGGTTCTGACGAAGAATCGCAACAGCGTCGCTGTCTTTCTCCACAAAATACACATGTTCCGCGCCAAGTAATAACGCGCCAATCCCTAAGATACCAGTTCCTGCGCCAAGATCTGCGACTTTTTTGCCCACAATATCTCCTTTCATCAATGCGTCCCACAAGACGATGGAAGCAACTTCAGAATCAGTAGGATATTGTTCCAGCTTTAATTTTGGTTTTTCAAAAACAGCGAGTTTGGATAATTGGATTGCGAGTTGTTTTTTGGTGAGCATCGTCTATGTCTCTTTCTGTTTTATTCATTCACTTTTTTTGATTCTTTTCTTGTTTATTCTTTTCTCTTATCTAGAATTCTCTTTTCCTTCAAATGTGTTTCGAGTCCCAATGCTTCAATAAGCTTTTCTTTTGTAGTGAAAACCACAACAGGAGTGATGTGAAAGTGTTCTTGCATTTGCCTGACAATCTCGTTCTTAACAAAAGTATGATTTTCTCGAGCGTGTGGAGCAACATGAACAACAAGTTCGTCAAGATCAAACTGTTTCTTTTTTTGAAGAACAACCTGCCATTCATCAACAAAAGAAAGTGAAGAGAGCAATGCATGAACCGCGTTGAGATCCACAAGAGATCCTTTTATTTTAGTGAGTTGCATGGAAGTGATTTCACTGCTTCTCGTAATAGCAGGATCTAAGCGAGGAGTCTTTGCGCCACAATAAGGACAAGGACCAACTTGCAATCGTCCTATGTCTCCTGTTTTATAGCGCAGAAAAACAGTGCCACGAAAGTCAAGTCCAGTATAAACAATCTCTCCGCTTTGCCCATCAGGCACACGATTTCCTTGTGAATTAACAATCTCAATAAATTCCATATCAGGATAAAGATGATAGCCACTATCTTCGTGACATTGCGTCCAACTTACTTTTCCTTCGGTAAACGCGTACGTGCTATAAACCAAAGGAGCGGAAGATCCTGAAGAATGAAGCAAATTTTTGAGTTTTTCTTTGTATGCGGGAGTGACTGCTTCTCCTCCTAAAAGAATAGAGTGAAGCGAAGAAAGGTCACGACGCTGTTCAGCTGCAAGAGAAAGTAAGTGATAAACATAAGAGGGCATTCCTATAATAACTTCTGGCCGCATGTGTTCAAGAACATCCAGAATTTTAGTTGTTCCCATGCCTTTTCCGCCACCAGTGTGAACACCAAATACCCCAAGATAATTCGTTGCGTACACTGCCTGCCAAAACGCAAGATGAGGAGCATAGGGAAAGACATTGAGAACACGAGAAGTGAGCGGAATCTTGAGGTGAATCAGCATTCTTCTGCTTGCTTCTTGAAGATGCAAAAGATCGTGTTGAGTATAGAGAACCGGAACACTCATCGCGCTTCTGCCTGAAGTAAAGTGAACATGGATCGGTTTAAACTCTTTCATCAGTTCTTGTTTGAGTGTAGAAGAGAAGAACAAACGAAATCCACTTACATGAGGAAGCGTATGAATTTTTTGTGCGGGATTAAGAACAAAATCGCTTGCTTTCTCAGGATGTTCTACAGTGGTAACAAGATCTTCTTTAGTTGTAAAAGGAATTTTCAGAAGATGAGTTGTGGAAGTAATGGTTCGTGGGTTAAGATTGTGGGCTTGAAAAAACGCAGCATAATATGGAGCATGAGAAAACAAGCGCATCATGTGTTGCAATTTTTTATTCTGAAGAGCGGTTTGTTTGCGAAGAGAGAAAGAAATCATCTTTTCCCATGGAATTGGAAATAACGAATTAGGCATAAGAGTATGGCCTCCTCGCCTGTTGTGCGATTTTTTTCATGACAAGGGCTGTTGCGTCGCGAAGCATTTTTTTGGTCATGTGTTTCTTTCGATATGCAGTAAGATAAAAAGGTTTGCCAAAAGAGAGTACCGCGCGCGCTTTCCATATGCGAGGAACCATAATATTTCGAGGCAGCAGGAGATCAGCGTTTTGTATGCCAACAGGGATAATAGGTATTTTTGAAATTTTCGTAGTGCCAAGCACGATGCGAACAATTCCTGTTCTACCTTCAAGAAGAGAACCATCGTACGTCCTTTTTCCCTCTGGAAAAATACCAATAAGTTCTCCTGCGTCAAGAAGCGCAGATGCCTGTTGAAGTGCGAGTCGTCCACGTTTTTTTGTCCCTTCTTCTTCAACAAAGAGAACACTCGCCCACTTTTCATAAATAATTTTCTCAACAGTTCTACCAAAATAAGAAGTAAACTCTTTTTTCGCGAGAAAATGAATTTTTTTATTGGTTTTCTGAACAACATAACTTCCAATGAGAAGACCATCAATATGACTCTGGTGATTAGACGCGATAATAAAAGGTCCTTTTTTAGGAATATGTTCTAAACCAGTACAACTGCGGACAAAGATCGGTCGCAGAAGAGGGAAGAATAATTTCGTGAAAGGATAAACCATACCCAAGGAAGAACAGAAAGAGTATAAAAGAATTAAGAACTACTAATAAGGAGTAAATACAAGAAAATATATAAAGTGCCAGACGTTTCTTCGAGCATGAACCTAAGAAATGTACTTTTTGGAGCAGCGTTTTTCACCGCGAGTGCAGCAGCTGCAGAACAAATCCCTTTTAGAGATATGCCTCTTGAATATCGAGTGTGCCCTGATGTAACGCAAAAAGTTGATTTAGAAGAGGGAAAAGTAATCAAAAAAAGTTCTTCACAATTTTGTTATGCGGAACCACATGCAAACAGTGTTATGCTCTTCCCAAGAACAAATGTTCAAGTATTTTATGAAGAAGAGGGAAAACAGAAGAAAGATGCATGGAGCGGACCAAACGGATATACAAAGAACGCAAGACAATTATTAATAACGTATGATCTCAATTCAGCGAATAATGAGACTCCAGTTAATTACGAAATATGGTTTATCACAAGTCCAGAAGCAGATGGGAGAGGACTTTATGATCGTGTTGGAAATGAACTTCTCTTTCTAACAGAAACAAAAAAAGAAAAAAAGATGAAGAATGATTTTCGCTGGTATCATGGAATGGCATATGTAGGCGTAGAGAGCAAAGAAGAGAATGTGTGGAAGGATAATGGTATCTTAATGGAAGTGGAGGGGTTGATGAACCATTTGCGAGGGAAAGTGTCCCGTGCAGCTAATAAACTCAAGCAATATCGAATAACATTTGAACAAAATCCATTTAGGCCTGAAAGAGAAAAAGATCAAAATCCCCAGATTCTCAATGATGAAGAAGTCTGGAATATTGCGGAACGAACAGAAAGAATATACGAACACGCAAAGTATAAAGAACAAGAAAGAAAAAAATAAAGTCCTACACTTTCATGTAGAATTTATAATTCTTAACAGCCATCAACATCGCAAACAGCATAAAAAAAGCACCTGAATAAAAAGGCAATGCGATCGAAAAACCGAATAATATTCCCGCGAATGGCGGACCAATGACACGTGCAAGGGCACCCCAACTTTGTGCAAAGCCAAGCATTGTTCCTTGCTCATCTTTATGTGTTCTCTCTGAAATCAGAGCGTTGAGAGAAGGTCCTGAAAGCGCGAATCCCGCAGCGTTAACGCCAGTAAAAACATAAAGCATCGTCGTAGAAGAAGATAAACCAATCATTGTATAGCTTACTCCAAGAATAAGTGTTCCAAGAATAATTGTCTTAATTTCACCAATCCAAACAACAACTTTTCCAACAACCGCGCCTTGTACAATGACACTCACGACTCCAACAACAAAGAGAATAATTCCCACGCTTGCAGGTCCTAATCCAAAACGCTGTTCTGCGAAGAGTGCGTACATGCCCTGCAATTGAGAAAAGCCGAGCGCGATGAGTGCACCAATAATCACAAGAACGCCAATATGTTCGTGCGTAATACTTCTCCACATGCCTTTAAAGTCGATAAGGTGATAGCTTTTAATTTCAGTAGAAGTCGGCTTGAAAGATTCCGGAAGCCAGAACCATGCGCCTACAAAATTAAGGAACGCAAGCCCAGCTGCGAAAAACGCAGGAACAGCATAGCCATAAACAGAAAGTAACCCACCAAGTGCAGGACCAAACATAAAGCCGAGACCAAACGCAGCGCCGAGCAATCCAAATTTCTTCGCGCGTTCTTTTTCAGAACTAATATCCGCAACATACGCTTGTGACGTTGGAAGTGTTGCAGCGGTTAAAATTCCCCCAAGTAAACGAGAGAAAAAAAGCAAGAACAATGTTGAAGCAAATCCAAATAAAATAAACGAAACACTTGTCCCAAGCAAGCCAATCATAATGATTGGACGTCGTCCATAACGATCAGACAGTCTTCCCCAAAGGGGAGCGAAGAGAAATTGCGCAAGACTATAAACTGCCATCAAGAGTGAAACCACAAATGCGCTTGCGCCAAGGCTTTCTGCGTAAAAAGGCAAGAGTGGAATCATAATTCCAAAACCAAGCAAGTCGATAAAAAGTGCGAGAAATAATAACCAAAACCCTCTATTTTTTTGTTGTTCAGTGAGATTCATGATTGGAAAAAGTTAGATGGAGATATATAAAGTGTGTGAAAGAAAATGAAGAATAAAACTAAGCATTTCCACGTGGTGGAACTAAACTTGCGTCTAAATATTCTCTTACTGCTTCGCCGCCAGCGTTAAAGAAAGAAACCAGCTCTTGGTTATAGAAAAGAGCACGAAAAGAAGGTCCTGTGAGATCAATCCCTGCTTTAATAATAGACCTAATACCTTTTTGACGAGCTGCAATCATTGGCAAAGATTCATCATATTTCACAGGACAAGGTGCTTTACCTCCAGAAAGATCTGGAAGAAGTTGAGAAGCGCGAAGATAATCCTGAACAAAATCAATGCCACGGATATCTTCTGGAAATCCTTCAATAACTTGTCGTAAATAAGAAGCAGGAATCATTTCCATTGCTAATGCTTGTTCTAAACAAATTCTTCTGCTTATTATTGTTTTAAGATCAGTCTTTTCTTGTGGTTTAAGTTCCATCTGATCAATAACATAATGAACTCCAACTTCTTTAAGTTCATAACGAACACGAGAATCTGAAGCGCGTATATTTCGAGAAGAACAATATGCGTCCATGTGCAAAAGTAATGCGTCAATGGAAA
>CAYLMH010000025.1:0-20139 GCA_964385055.1 uncultured Methanosarcinales archaeon | reverse complement strand
ATGGCCAGACGGAGCGAACGAGGTTCCCATACGTAGTGTGGGGTTCTCGTTTGCGAAGTAGAACAAGATTTTTTGCTTTTAGAGTTGGATGAGAGCAAAAAATTTGGTCGTCTGTGCCATTGTTGTTGTTGACTTTGCATATCTCTAAAAAAATAGAAGTAGTTATTACTTTTTTACAATTTAACCTTCTTACTATTGACTAACGTGTATTCTTCATGTGTACCAACATCAAACCAATAGCCTGAGAACTGAAATCCATAGACTGGCTTTTTTTCTGCGATGAATTTAATTAAATCTCCTGGTCGGTCGAAATGCTTCTCTTCCAACGCTTCGCGAATAAAATGCAGATCTTCTTGTGGAAAAACATAACACGCTGTCGCCGCAAGGGTTGTTTTTGGATTCTCTGGCTTTTCTTCGAAACCTCGCACTCTACTCGTTTTATCCAACTCAATGCAGCCAAGTCTTCCTGCAATCTTTTTCTTGTCTTTTGTATCGTAGAGCGCGACCACTGTTGTCTCATATTTTTTATAGAACTGAATGAGCTCTGCTATTTGGAACGAGAACATGTTGTCTCCTGCAATCACGAGGAAATCGTCAAACACGTGCTGCGTCCCAATGACATAATCAATATCCCCAATCGCGCCCAACCTTGCGCCATTTTCTGTTGTTTTGTCGTTGATAACGTGAATTCTTCTCTTGAATTTCTTTGTTTTCAGCCACTCACAAAAATGCATATAAAATTTTTCATTGGTAACGATATAAATTTCATCAATCTCTGGACAATGCTCAATTTTTTCCACAATGTATTCGATGATTGGTTTTCCTTGTACTTCAAGAAGTGGTTTTGCTTTGTTTTCTGTCAACGGATACAACCTTGTCGCATACCCTGCCGCAAGAATGATTGCTTTCATTGCGTGGGATTGAAAGAGTACTTATTTTTAAAGGTAACTGAGAAAACCTTACTCTCGTGATGTTTCTACAAAATTGGTTTTTATTTAAACACTTCTTATAAGTAGTAAAATGAGTAAGGTTTATAAAACGTTCTTCTCTTCTCTCTCTTATGAGTGATATCCTTAGCAGGAAATGGGACCAACCGTGGAAATTGAAGAATCTGGACGATCAACGTAGATTTTTTCGCGATGCTTCTTCAGATCTTGTACGCAAGGTGCTCCGAGATCATGTTGCTCAGAGAGATACGCTTCTTGAAATAGGAAGTGGTTTTGGTGAACTTGTTGGCCTTGTTCCAGAATATGAACATCGCATTCAACAAACTGAGCAAGGAGAAGCAAATGTTGCTGAACATAAACGGCAGCATCCAACATCAAACGTTCTTGTTGCTGATGTGTACAACCTTCCTTTTCCTGACGCTTCATTTGACGTTGTTCTTGGCAACGCGTCGTTTGATACGTTTGGTGATCTTGAAGCGGCACTTACTGAAACAAAAAGAGTGCTCAGGCCAAATGGAAGAATCATTCACTTCCTTGACTTAACTCCAGACCCTTGTGCGTCTGTTGTTGCATATCAACGCGCAGGGTATGCTCCATTTCCTGCACTTGATGATAAAGGAAATCTTTACAGAGGGTTGCGGATTATAAAACATGATGATTATCTTAGAGCATTGGAAGAATTCGATGGATTTATGGAAGGACATTACCTTACCACATATTTGAAGGAAGCTGAAGCGTACATTCGCCTCATTGCGTCACCTGAACATCTTCATGTATTACAGAAACTTGCGCATATTGCAGCAGAACTTGATGCTCCTTCAGAAGTAGTTTCTTTTATGGATGCGTTTCTTACTCGGTTTCAAACAGTACTGAATAAAACAGGCTTTACTGTTAAAGAGGATAAGTACCGAGAAGGAGAGAGCGAATATAAAAGAGACGCGTTTCCTTTTGAGCTTCCTGGAAATTATCACAAAGCAACAATTCAAGGGATTACATGTAAACAAGATGCTTTCACCCAAGATCGCTTCGGGTACAATCACATTCGTGTTGTGTGTGAGCAACATGTTCTTGTCGCGCAGAAAATGTAGATTGTATAGATTATATTTGCACATAAGAAAAATAGAACAACAATATGTTCACGAGATAAACGCCGCTGCACACCAAACAATAATTCTTCAGCTTGAAATAGCTGACATACAAAAGATAGAAGGTCATCACTAAAGATGCTGCTGCAAGGTAAAACACTACTTGTGGAGAGCCAAGCCATGAGACAAGTGCCATGAATGGATAAAAGAACATTCCTTTAATGGAGTTTGGAATTCCTCCCACTGCACTGTACTCGCTTTTTGCCGCTGCTGTGCAAGACATGTGATCACTGATGTCGCACACTGCTTTGTATCTTCTGTTTTTTTCCAGCTTTTTTTCGACGTAGAAAGAATACGCTGAAAGAAGAAATCCAATCCCACAGATAATGTAAATTATGTTCATAATCTTTTTTATGAAACAGAGATTTAAATATATTCCTATTTAAAATAGCAGTACAAGAATCATTCTCTCATTTTGTCAGAAATACACAGACTAAAGATATTGTCCGACAACCGCGTAGATTGGATCGTGTTCTAAAAGGTATGTTTTTTGTGGTTTACTCCCACGACCTGTTTTTATTTCCCTATAAATGTCTGGAGGAAAAAAATTTGTTCTATCCAACACTCTCCCCACAAATGCTTGCTTTCCGATAAACCCAGGAGTAACAGTCTTGTCGGCAAGAAATCTCGTGAGTTGCTCAACAATTCGATCTACTGTTTCTGGAAGTAATTGCTCAACCATTTTTCAAAGAGAATATTATTGTTTTAAAAAGATTATGAAACTATTTTAGGTATAGTAAAAGAAAAAAAGCGCTGACGCGCCGACAGCGAGGGAAACGCAAATTGGATATTGAGCGTTTTCCTCTAGGTCAAAACAGGGTTTTGACTGTCAAGAACACGAGTTCTTGAACACAACGCTCATCTGAAGATTCGGTTGTTTGAACCGAGATACAATCAGAGCAGAGCTCTGATGTACATGAAAATTCCCCCGTAGAAAGTAAAAAAACGCCGACGCCCGGATTTGAACCGAGATATCCTTTCGGAAATCAGCTCTCAAGGCTGACGCAGTACCAGATTGTGCCACGTCGGCAATAGTGTTTTTTTCATAGGGGAATTTTCATTGTATCCTTTCGGAAATCAGCTCTCAAGGCTGACGCAGTACCAGATTGTGCCACGCTGGCATGAATGATTTTATTTAAACATTTGAAGAGGTTTATAAAATTATTGTAATGATCGTGATTAAAACAAATAGAAAAAAAAGAATAAAATTTATTCGCGCATATCCGGCGGCAACATAATAGGAATCCCTTCTTTAATAGGATAATCAATCTTGCACTTTTTACAGACCAACGTGGTTTTATCCTTATTGTAGGAGATATCTCCTTTACACATCGGACATGCAAGAATGTCATACAATTCCTTTGATAAAGGATCTGCTGCCATTTTTTCACATTACGCTTTTATGCACTTGCTTTGACACGTTTGCGCTTTTCTTTCTTCATGCGCTTTCGTTGCCATTTCCAACGCATCTGTCGTTTCTTTTTCCATCGACGTGAACTTCGTTTCATTATTTTTGCCTCATATTATTTTGAACTATCTTTGTTTATAGCTCCCATTTATATATTTTGTTACAGCTTGTCCTTCCTATAAGTTATTGAAACTTTCTATTAACATTTAAAATACGATCTGCGCTTCTTTATCTATGACTCTTGAAGATTTTGGTAAACTCTGGATCGCTTCATCAGACTTAACACACCATCCTGCGCAAGCACGACAATTTCTCGAATACGGAGCAGACACCATTGTTCTCAAAACTGCATTAAGAAACCCTACAAAGAAAGGAAAAAACTATGTCGTGAAAAACGCAATTATCATCTATTATGATTTTTCTTCGCATCACATATTAGAACGACTCATTCGATCAATTCCTCCATTTCTGGAAGATGCAACTGATGGAGGCTTTTTAGCAGGATTTCAAGTACGACCAGAAGATGGATCCCTTAGTTCTTATTCACAAGGAGGAGATCCAAGACTACTTTCTATTGAAGAGTCAAATGCACTCTGCCGCGACATAAAAAGAGAATTTCCACACAAACATCTTGTACAAAGTCTTGGGATTAGCTCCGAGGATGATTTTGAACTTGTGGATAAATTAGAAGGAGATGCTGTTGAGCTGAATCTTCGCTATTATGGAAAATTTCAGCGATCGCCGATTCTGCTTCTCAATAATTCTGTTCTTGCAGAAATTTTTGGAATAGATGAGGAACAAGAATTATTTGAGAGAAATAAACAAGAAGTCTATGCAATGACTCAGAGATATGCTTCTTCACGTGCAAAACAGAAGCCGGTCTTACTTAAACTAGAAGGAAGAGCAGATATCATGGACTACGGAAGATATGCTGCTCTTGACTTTGACGGATTTACCTGCTGCGATTCTGGGAGAAATGTGATTACAAACAGGGATCTTAAATTTGGTTTTCGTTTAATCAACAAAGGGAAGACTTCAGGGAAATATTTACTTCCAAGCTCCCTTCATGTTATGAATGCTGTTAAAGCAAGAAACCCTTCTGCATACATTTCAATTTCTGGTGGAGTTATGACGCCATACAATGCGCGTTTTGCTCTTGATCGTGGCGCTGATTCTGTTCAACTCTGTTCTGCTCTTTATCTTTCTGGTTCACCCATTATAAGAGCGTTTGCGGAAATGTTGCATTACAAATGATAGAAAATGCCCCGATCGGGATTTGAACCCGAGTCCCAGCATCGAAAGTGCTGGATGATTGGCCGGACTACACCATCGGGGCAATAAACATCTTCCTAAGAGGGAAAGCACTTATTTAAAAAACTATTGGTGAATCACAAAGTTTTATATAGAATTTCCCTTCACAACCCCCTGTCAAGAACCACCGGTCTTTGACCGGTGGCATGAATTAACGCGTCCAGTGGTTCTTGAGCACTGACTCTACCACACGACGTCGACATGGAGGTAAACCACCATTGAAAACAATGGTGGTATCGTCAGTATGAAGCGGAAGGTTGTACAGCAAGGTCCAGCGACATTAATGATCTCCCTCCCCAGCAAATGGGTGAAGGAAAACAGCATCAATCGAGGAGACGAAATTGAAGTCACTGAAGAACGCGGACGACTTGTCCTCACTCTCAATTCTGCCAACACTGAACCCACAAAAAAGGAAATTGATGCTCAATCAGAACTATTTAACGAATATTTCGTGAACTATGTTTATCAAAAAGGATACGATGAAATTCTTATTCGCTATACCGACACTTCTGTTCCTCCACTCGTGGAAAAACGAGCAAAACAGCTTCTTGGTTTTGAAATCGTCGAAAAAACAAAAAACACCATCCTCCTGAAAATGCTGGTCAACGTCGATCAACAGGAATTTGAAACTGTTCTTAAAAAATTGTTTCAAATTACATTAGTCATGGGAGATAAAATCAGCGAGGCGCTTGTTCAGAAAAATTCTGCTCTTCTCGAAGAAGTGAAACAGGATGAAAAAGAAAACAACAAATACAGCGATCTTTGCGTGCGGATTCTCTATAAAAACAGATACAAATATCCTGAGAATGGTTTTGCGCTTTATTCACTTCTTCGCGAGCTTGAACAAATTGGTGATCATTACAAATATATTGCAGAAGGTTTTTCTGCATCTTCTACACAGAAAGCTGCGTTGCAAAAACTCTATTCAGAAATTCACGCATTTTTCAGACTGTATTATGAATTGTATTATTCTTATGACGCGCAAAAAGCGCAGCGATTCTTTCAACGCAAAAATGAGTTGCTTCAGGAATCTCAACAGCAATTGACGACTGCTTCACGAGAAGAAGCAATTGTTCTTTCTCACTTTACTGCACTTGTGCAAAGTATCTTTAACCTCAAAGGCGTTATGTTTTTGCAGAAAATTTAGATTGAGGATGTCTTTCAACAAGATTTTTAAATATACTCTTATTCAACAAGAATACTTTATCGGGCCCGTAGCTTAGCCTGGAATCTCAGTGATGGGATCTAGAGCGCTGGTCTTATATGTCCACGTTTTAGACAGGGCGAAGTACACCAGTGGTCGTGGGTTCAAAGCCCATCGGGCCCATTTTTTTCTTTAGGTCTAGGATACATTAGTCTGGTTTCTGTAAAAAATAACAACAACAATGGCACAGACGCACTTTTCTAAAAGAAAAGTGCTACTCCACGAACGAGAACCACTCACTTTGTAAGTGAACCTCGTTCGCTCCGTCTGGCCATGTTGTTATTTTTTATTCCGTAAATGAACGCACAAGACCGAACAATTCTTGTGAGGTCTTGTGCGTGGAGACGCGACAGTTGATGGAGCGTCTCTCTTACCAGACATTATCCTTTAACGAAGTATTCCCCCTAAACTCATTCAATTCCGACAAGTATTTATATCACAAAACCAGGAATGTTACTAGAGAGGTGTCTTTCATGAAAAAAGATTATCAATTTTACATTGTCACTGCACTTACTGCTCTTGCCATACTCTTTCTCTTATCCTACGCAAATTTCGCTCTTCCTTCTGTAGGACAGGCATTAAACGTTGGAACAAGAGGAGACTTGAGCGTATCAACTACATGCACTGATTCTGACAATGGCGCAGATCCAACTGTTATTGGTCAGACAAAAGGAACACTGAAACGTACGATGACCATTGTTTCTGTTGTTGATTACTGTTATGACGATTCTAAACTTGTAGAGTACACTTGCGAGAATAATTATGTTTCAACGTCTCAAATAGAATGTGACTGCGAGAATGGAATCTGCACAGATATTTCGATAAAAGAGACCACAAAAGCATTTTCAAAAGCCACTACAATTTTCTCTTATTCTTTTTCCAGAGCGCCTTAAAAACAATAATCTTTATAAAGAACCTCCTATTTTTCAAACGATATGGCAATCGTACAATTTAGACCAAAACGAAAATCAACAGGAAGCAGATACATCTCAGCTCGAGGAAAAAAACTCCTTGAAATGGGTAATGTTCCAACACTCCCTCCAATTGGAGAGAAAAACCTTAAGGTTGTTAGAACTAAAGGCGGAGGCAAAAAAATCCGTACCATGGCAGCAACTCTTGTGAATGTTATTGATCCTTCAACCAAACGTGCAGTAAAAGCAACTATGAAATATGTCGCTGAAAACCCTGCAAACAGACATTATGTTCGAACAAACGCACTTACGAAAGGCGCTGTTGTTGAAACAGACAAAGGTCGCGTGCGCATTACTTCACGACCAGCACAAGATGGCTGTGTGAACGGCGTTTTAGTGAAATAATTTATTTTTCTTTCTCTTTTCTATGTTTTATTTTTTTAATAATCCACTGCTTCTAAGAAAAAAGAATAAATAAAAAGAAGGATAAAAAATTATTCATCAGGAATCGCAGTGATGTAAAACATCATGTATGTCCCATCATCTAACTGGACTACCGCAGGATCTTTGACAAACTTCTTTTCCATTTCGTTTTCTTCATCATATTCTAACCGAATACCTTCATCCTGCGTCCAAGTAAATCCATCTTCGCTTGTCCAGGAATAAATTTCAAACGCGTATTTTGCATCCGTATCTTCTGCATGTTTAAACCCATAAAACCGTGAAACACCATCCATCGTAATCCCATTAGAAAGAATCATCCTCTCTTCTATAGGATCTTCTTCTGTGAACGTAAGCCCGTCTTCTGAAGTTGCGTGAAAATTTCCTTCTGAACCACCAAGATACAGCGTATAAAGATGCCACGTCTCTCCAATCTTGAAAACAGTAGGATCAATAAGTTTTTCTCCTGTTTCTGCGATGGAAACACGAGCTCCTTCTTCCAAGACAAAGTTAATTCCATCATCTGAAACAGAAGAGAATACTTCTGGATGTCCAACTCCTTGTATTTCGCTTGTAAAATATAATCGGAATGTTCCATCTTCTAACTGCACAATACATGGATCTGTCGCAGGCTTCATATTCTCTTCAATCCCATCAACAACCACTTTCTTGAAAACCCAATTTTCTCCTTTATCTTCTGAGATTGCAACTACTGCCTGATTCTGCAACCCTTCTGTCCATGTCACGTGATAGACAAAGATTCTTCCTTCACTATCCATTGTAACTGAAGGAACATTAGCTTGATCTGCGATGAGCTGATTTGTTTTTGTCCATGTCAACCCATCTTCTGATGTCGCAAAAAGCATTCTTGAATTCCAAGGATTATCGTCATCAGCACCTTCTGCCTTTCCTGTAGGTGGAGTAAAGTCGCTTGCGGTGTAATCGACAGCAGTTTCTTCTTCGCTGTCTTCTGTTTGCTGCTCTTCTACAAGCTGTTGCTGCTCTGAAGACAGTTGCTCTTTTGAACAACTTCCGACAGACATTATTAACAAAACGACAAATAGTAGGGGTAGTATTTTTTTCATCAGTTATTTTTTAATGGTTTCCTTTATATGTTTTTTGACTTTAAATCTTCACGAACTTTTTTAAATGAAGACGCATTTTTTCCTATTTATGCCTATGCATAACACTGATTATCCAGGAAGAACACCACGACGGTATGTATTATCTTATCGAGTTCCAGAGAAAGATATTGTTCTCATGTTTGATCCCGCTACATTTTATTTCGGACACTTTCGCAGGTTAACGAAAAAACAACGACAAGCTGCGCTTCGCACATGGCAAAGTTATTGGACACAGACAAGCTTATTCCCTCGGCTCTTTGATGTTCCTTTTGAACAGAAAACATATACTCGTGAACGAAACGGGACTGGATACAAACGAGACACGCTCGATCTTCTTCATGCTTCTCAACGCGATGTTGAGCATGCACTGCAATGTGAAATTCGCGCACGACAATCCAGAAGATTTAAAGCAGCGCACCTTTGGAATGGAGATGGAGACAAAGAACTGTTTGATTTGGATTCATTATCAATAGCTCCATTTCAAGGATCTCTTGTCACGACTGCAAAAGTTCGTTCAGACTCAAGCGCTCGCGCAGGAAATGATGTCCTTAGATACAGAAGCGTAAGCATTGATGACCTTTTTGGTCGAGAAGGTCATTTTATCACAGGAGCTTTTTCCACAACAGAAGATTTCCACTGGTCGCACACCAAAGAAGGACGAACAAATGTTCTCGTCATTGACAAAGATCTTGCGTCGCTGATGGATCTCGCGAAACATAATCCGCAGGCATTCCGTGAATATCATGAAAGAAGAGGAACAGCATTTTTACCATTTGACATGACAGGAACATATAAACATGAAGGGGTTCGAACGGATCCTACATATACTCCTGGAACAAATCCACCAAGAGATGTTCTCTTAATGGACATCCTCATGTACTGGCTTTATCATGGACGTAATGGCGCGACACAATTCCAAGTTTCAAAAAACCTTATGCAAATGCCTGTTTTGATGGATCCTTCTGTCATAACAGCAATTCGCGCAGAACGGTTGCGCTTTGAAGTACTCACCCAAGCACAAGCGACTCCTGATCTCCCTCCTGAAAAGATTCATGAACTTCGACGGCTGTATTCAGAGATAAATAAAGACCTTACAGGAAAAGGATACGCGCTTGAGGGGCATACGCTTGAATTCAAAGGAACAACTTGGGAAACTACCGCGTTTAATTATGTCGGTGTTCATGGCAGCGCACGAGTTCTCTTTCACGCAGACTATGCATTCCCTCCACTTATTATCTACAAAACAAATGATAGCCCACGCGGAACTGTTGTCAAGCACGATGAGCATCCTATCCGTTATCTCGCACGACGGCATGTCAGTGTCGATGATTGGACACGACGAAATAGAACAACACGTGTTGAGGTTCCTGATGCATACATTAATGGCACACTTACTCCTGATTACAAAACAGCAATAGCTGAACATTACGAAGGAAGAATAGATGGCTTTCGAGGACAAGTAAAGCATCGATACATGTACGGCACTGCGCAAGAAAAAGCAATGGGCGCAAAATTATTAGCATTAGTTAAATAGAAACAGGAATCTGTGTTTCTTCTATATCTTTATTTCTTTCATCCTTAAATTTCTGCAGAATATCTTTTACTTCAACAACATTTTTTGCCTTCACCAAATCAACTCGTAATTGCGCTGCGTTTGGAATTCCTTTGGTGAAGTACGATGCCTGAATTCTGAGATTCGTGAATTTTAATCCTTCATATTTTTCCCATAAATCAACGTATTCAAAAAATAAATCTATCGTGTCTTTCTGTGGTAACATAGTGCCGGTTTTGAGATACTGATTTATTCTTGAGAAAATGAATGGATTGCCGCATGCTGCGCGACCAACCATCACTGCGTCAACGCCAGTTTGTTCTATCATTTCTCTTGCTTTCATTTCATTGATGACATCGCCATTTCCAATCACAGGAATGTTTACTGTTTCTTTCACTTGTCTGATCATATCCCAGTTTGCGGTTCCGCTGTATTGTTGTTCCAATGTTCGTCCATGCACTGCGACTGCTGCTGCTCCTGCTGCTTCCACTGCTTTTGCTAATTTTAGGACCGTGATATTTTTTTCACTCATGCCTAAACGCATTTTGACTGTGACTGGCTTTTCGCTGACACTCACCATTGCTTCAACAATTTGTTTTACTTTTTCTGGTTGGTTAAGAAGTGCAGCACCTGCACCAGTACAGGTGACTTGATGCGCAGGACAGCCAAAATTGAAATCCACAATATCTGTTTTATCTTGGAGAAGTGTTGTTGCTTTTTTTATGTCTGCGATTTCTGAACCGAATAATTGGATAGAGACGGGGCGTTCTTCTTCTGCTGTTCGCATCATTTTTATTGCGTACTCATTTTCTCTGCTTATCGCTGTTGCATTGACGAATTCACTGTAGACAAGCCCTGCGCCGTATCTTCTGGCCATGACTCGAAATGCGATGTTACAAACACCAGCCATTGGCGCAAGACAGGTTGGACTGTCGAGGATATAGTTGCCGATTTTGAATTGCTTCATTTCTTCTTGTTTCTCTCCTTTCTTTTAAAATCTTTATTCTCTTTTTACTTCATATTAACCCCATTGCTGCGCAATGGGTCCCCCTGACATTTTGCTTCTGCTCGCGCGTGTTTTTGTGTTGGGGCGATTTGTGTGTATTCTTTTTTAAAAAAACTTATTAACCATAATCTATTAATGGAATTTATGGAAGTCAAAGAAGTTTGGTTAAAAAATAAAACAACAATCATCACTTCTCTTTTCCTGTTTGTCTTCATGCTTTCTCTTTATCTCTCTTTTATGGAACCTGGATTCTTTCAGCATGACATGGTCGAATACGCGATGTACGCGGAATATGTCGTGCTGGATGAGTATGATGCGCTATATTCCCATTACTTCTCAGCAATTGACGCTGGCGCATTTCCCTGGAGAACAGGAAACATGTACTTGACTGTTGCCTGCTTTTGGTTGCTTCATTTTTTTGGGATTGGATCTGAAGCTGCAACATTTTTTCTGCAATTCTTTTTTGGAAGTCTCTCTGTTGTTGTGCTTTATCTCTTCCTTCTTGAACTGTATGAGAAGAATATTCCCGCGCTTCTTTGCGCACTGCTGTTTGGTATCAGCGCACCACTTTTTAATTCTGTTCTCTCAAAAGAGCATGGCACTGAATACTTCTTTGCATTTGCCGCGATGTACTTTTTGCTTGTTGGATTGAAACAACACAAAGAATGGATGCTCTTTTTATCAAGCATCTTGCTCGGGTTTCTCCTCTGGATGCGCGAAGCGACTGTATTCTTTCCGTTACTTTACTTTGGTTTTTTTGTTTTTTATGCAAAAAAAGAAGATTGGACATGGAAAGATTTTGTTGTACTTGTTCTTCCTTTTCTTGTCCTCGCCGCTGCTGCTTTTTATATGTACCTCTGGCTGATGATCACTGTTGCTTCCACTGCAAGCAATGCACCTTTGCTTACATACACTTCTTTAATTATTCATGAGATCACTGCATGGTATCCGCTTCTGTTTTTTCTCTTTTGTATCCTTGGACTTGGTTATGCTGTTCTGCGCAAAGAGAAAGTTATTCTTTTCTTTTTCTCCATGATTCTGTTGTTTTTTGTTTTATTTACAAAAAATGCAACGTTTGATCTTCGTCATCTTGGCATTTATGTTTTCTTTCCCGCGTCAGTCATTATCTGTTATGTTCTTTGCTGTCTTGAAAATAGAAAGGCGCAACTTGCTGCATATTTTTTAGTAGGGATTCTCTGCGTGCAACTTTTTATGCCTGGACTTGCTCTCTTTGAACAACGAAAAGAACATATTTATACTGAAGAATTTGGTTCAGGGATTGCTTCAGTTGTTCCTTCTGATGGTGTTGTTTTTGTGCAAAAAGATTTCTGCTTATTTGTCGCGTATTACGCAAAACGTGAATGTCAAGGAATGCCATCAGAGCTTCCTATCTTTGATGAAGCACTTACTTCAGGCAGACGAGTATTTGTGTTTTATGAAGCGGGATTTGGATTTTATGATGATGCCACAAAGAATTTGATTGAAGAAACGTATCTGCTGCAATCTGTATACTCAGGAAAATTTGAAACATTTCATCACGCTGATTTAGAACCGCAAATTTATGATGAACTGTTGATTGAGATTAAATCAAAGTAAGTTAGAATTACAATAGAAAAAAGCAACAACAACAATGGCACAGACGGTCTTGCCTCACTTCGTTCGTCAAGCCCTACTCCGCAAACGAGAACGCCCCACTTCGTAGGGCAACCTCGTTTGCTCCGTCTGGCCATGTTGTTGCTTTTTTAACTCTGAAATCGCTCACTTTATCTTCTTTCTCGCAATCGAAGATTTATACTTTTCCGGCTCAAACGCAGTCAGCGTGATTATTTCTGCTTTGATCTTTCTTTTCTTCAGTTCTGCTTCAATGTTTTGTTTATCTTGGTCATAACCAAAACAAAGCACTGCAGGTTTCTGTTCTTCAATCACTTTGTAGAAATCATCTTCATACCCAAGAAGTGCTTTATTGACTACCCCAGATGCATGCACTTTTTCAAGCCGCTGCAACTCGTTTTGATGCGGTGTAAATCCTTTGATCTTCTTGACACTTGCGTCTCGCGCGACAACGACAATGAGGAGGTCTCCGTATTTTTTCGCTTCCTTAAAGAGATGGAGATGTCCTTCGTGAAGCAGATCGAATGTGCCAAAGACCATGACTTTTTTCATGCATTGATGGAGTTATTGGAGCTATTTAAGGGTTATGAATTTGTTGAGAGGGGCGGATAATGTAGTGGTTAACTTTTTTAAAATCAACGAGGTATATTTTTTCTTCGACGAGTGTCTTGAGAAATGTAGTGGTTATATGAGAAAACATTAATTTTCGGTACTTTTAAGATTAATGTTTATCAGTTTTCCCATAATAAGTGAATTGCTTTTCGAATGGACAAAGCTCTGATTATTAAAGCAATTCACTATAACTCAAGTTTTCCAAAACTTATATAAAACAAAACAATACAAACAATCCCATGGACTACTCAACCCTTGTCGAAGTGTATGAAAGACTGGGCAAAACAAGCAAACGCCTGGAAAAGACCGCAATCGTCGCAGAACTTCTTTCTGAAACAAAAGCTGATGAAGCACACAAAATAACACTTCTCCTCAACGGCAGAATCTTTCCTGAATGGAGCGAAGAAAAGATAGGTGTTGCTGCAAAATACGCAGTGAAAGCAATCGCTGTCGCAACAGGAATGACTCCAGACAAACTTGAAGATGAATTTAGAAAAACAGGAGATTTAGGTTTAGTCGCAGAAAAACACATCGCAAAGAAAAAACAAGCGACGCTCTTTTCTCATAAACTTACTGTTACAAAAGTATTCGCGAATCTTCAGAAACTCGCCACTGTTTCTGGCGAAGGATCTGTGGAACAAAAAGTGCAGCTTCTTGCGGAATTATTGACTAGCGCGTCTCCCACTGAAGCAAAATACATTATTCGTACAGCGCTCGAACAAATGCGTGTCGGCATCGGACAAGGGACACTGCGCGACGCAATCGCCTGGGCGTGTTTCCCTCGATTTGTGCAGCTCTTTGATGACGCAAAGGAAATTGATGAAGCGAAATGCAAGAAGATCGAACAGATTGAAGAAATTGACAAGATTGACAAAAAAGAAAAATTGTTTTTTCCAACGGAACTTCTTGCAAGGGAAATGTATAACAAACTCATTGTCGCGCTTGATCATGGCTACAACATGACCAATGATTTCGGAGAAATTCTTGCTCTTGCACGAGAAAAAGGATACAAAGGATTGCTTTCTCTTGACATTGAACCTTTCCGCCCTGTGCAAGTGATGCTCTACCAAAAAGCAAAAGACATTGATGACGCATTTGCTATCGTTGGCAAACCTGCTGCGTTTGAGTACAAATATGATGGCTTCAGAATTGAATGTCACGTTGTTGGTGACAAAATTAAGCTATATACGAGAAACTTTGAAGAAGTCACGAAACAATTTCCTGATGTTGTGGACGCTGTTCGCAAGCACGTCAAATGCGAGAACTGTATTTTTGATTCTGAAGTGGTGGGGTTTAATCCAAAAACAACACAATACGTCGCGTTTCAACAGATTTCACAACGCATTCGACGGAAATATGACATTGAAGAAGCGGTGAAGAAATTACCTGTTGAGATTAATGTGTTTGATGTTCTTTATTATAATGGAAAAAGCACGATTGACAAACCGTTCCATGAACGACGCGCAATATTGAACAAAATTGTCCACCCAAAAGATCGCGTTATTGTTTTGTCCAGAATTATGATTACTGATAAGAAAGATGAAGCGACGAAATTCTATAATGAGTCTTTGGATAAAGGCAATGAAGGGATCATGGTCAAAAATCTTGAAGCAGTGTACAAACCAGGAAGCAGAGTTGGCTTTGGTGTCAAAGTAAAACCTGTGATGGAAAGCCTTGATGTCGCGATTGTTGGTGCAGACTGGGGCGAAGGAAAACGAAGCAGTTGGCTGACCAGTTTTACTGTTGCTGTTCGCGATGAAGAAGGCAATTTACTGGAGATTGGAAAAGTAGGAACAGGGATTAAAGAACTTGAAGGAGAAGGCGTGACGTTTCAGCATTTTACTGATATTTTAAAGGATGATATTCTTGAACAAAAGGGAAAAGAAGTGAAATTGCATCCGAAGATTATTATTGAAGTGCATTATGAAGAAATTCAAAAAAGTCCGTCATATAGTTCTGGATATGCGTTGCGGTTTCCCCGATTTATTCGACTTCGTGAAGATCGAGGAGTGCATGATTGCTCAACATTAGAACAGGTTGAAGAGTTGTATAAGGAGCAGAGAGGAAGAAAGGAATAATTTACTCTACATATTTTGCTGTCTTTCCGTACGTTCGTAATTTGTCTTGCTGTTCACTTGTAATTTGCGCATCTTCTCCGAAAAGACGAATCGCGGGAATGTTAGAAACAGTCCATGTATAGAATGTTCCTGCAGATGTTGGTTGCGCAGATGCAAGCGGACTATTTGTTGGTCCCCGAACATATTCTGTACCAATAATGGAAACAAGATGCGGGTTGTCAAAAATATGTCCCTCTGTTGTTCTGTTTGGGCGATGCATAATATCTGCAAGAGCCATTGCAATGTAATCTATACTTTCTTTAGGATTTAGCAAATCTTGTTCAATAGATACTCTTTCTGTATCCTGATGCCAATATTTCTCTCCAAGATACGCTGCGGTACTCACGTTTACCTGACCAATACCAAGACTTGGATCGATTTCAAAAGAGAACGGAACACACGCATTCCATGTCAATGCCACTTTATCTTTCCAGTCTTCAAGAAGTGTTCTGCTCGCATTTTCCTCAACAATCGCGCCAACAATCATTTCAACAGGCACATTATATTCCTTACTTGCAGCGACAAGCTCTGGCTTATACTGCTCAGCAAACGCTGTATAGACTGGAGGAAGCTTATCAGGATTACTGAGGTCAGGAGTTTGGTAAGGATTCTCTTCTGCGATAGGAGTTTTTAAGGCATCAAGAAGAATTTCTGATTGTGTGTTTGTTGCAAAATAAGTAACTCCAAATAGTTCTGCCACAACAATTCCTGTAACGAGCATTCTTTTGTCTGTTTTGTTCATTGTTATACCTTGTTTTGTGTTGTTATTTTTAAAAGTATAGATGATTTACTTGTATAGTACTGCGACTGCCCTTAAAGGTCTTACTACTCTTGGTTGCGCTAAGTCATAAGGAACTTGCAAGTTTCCATCAGTTAGTTGAGCTCTCGATAATTTATACACTCCCAGAGAATCTTCTACTACGACAGGCATACTATCTACTAAAACCGCTTGTTCATCTAATGCAAAAGCACTTATTTCTCCAGACCAATGTCCAGTTCTTATGTCGCCCGTTCTATCTTTAGTTCCTGTCATTTTGTCATCGAGACATCTTTTTGAAACTTCCTTAAAGGAAGCTTTGATGCCTTATATCCTCTCTAAAACCGCTTATTTATATAGTTTTCGCTTATTTATCACTAATTAGTAGTTAATTAATGTGGTCCGTGAATATGGTTCTTTGTGAACACTGCTCTAAAACTTTATAAAGTCAGTTTCTTTAGAAGGCATAATGAACTGGCGATCGGTCACATTCCAAAAACCGCAGCATTCGAGCATCCTTCAAGAAGGATACAGCGCTGTCGACATGCATAATCATTCTGAATATTCTGACACGACAACGCCTATTACTACTATCGCAAAAAAGGCGCGAAAACAAGGAATTGGATTGGCATTGACTGACCATAATGAAGTTGCGGGAAACATCAAATTAGCACAGGATAATCCTGATCTTCTCGTTGTTCCTGGACTTGAAATCACGACAAAAGAAATGGCGCATGTCTTGACGTACTTTTATTCCCACGATGAACTACAGGATTTCTTTAACACGCACATCAAAGATTCCCGAGGAGGAAATCCGAATCTTGCGACAAAAGTCAGCGTCACGGATTTATTGGATATGACAAAGGATTATAACTGCGTCATTGCACCTGCGCATCCTTTCGCGTTTCCAAAACGCTTTAGTTTTATTTCTGCGATGGAACGTGGATTTGTGGACAAAAAAGTTTTGAAGTCATTGCATGGCGTTGAAGTTATTTGCGGCGCAAATCTGCGACATATGAATCACTGCGCAGTTGACTGGGCTGAAGAATTAAATAAAGCGACTATTGGAGGAAGTGACGCCCATACTCTTGGTTCTCTAGGGAGTGTGGTGACTGTTTCTGAAGGTTCCACTGTTGAAGAAGTTTTGCATGCGATCAAACGCAAGAAAACGTCTGTTGTTGGTTCTGAGGCAAAATTTTACCAACGGCCGTTGTCTGTTGCGAAGATTGCTTCTTGTCATTTACGTTACTTTAAACCAACGATGCAGACGCAGTATGAACTTAGTGTGAAAATGCCTTTGCGAACAACGAAGAAAATTTTGCAGCAAAAACTTGGTCCTGAAAAACGAAAAGAACAGAGAAAAGGACTTACTCGCGGACTTGCAGCACTCTCTTCTGAACTTGAGTTTCGTGGCTATCCTGCTATTCAGAAACCTGTATTGTTTCAAAAATTTTCTAAGCTGATGAAAAAAGAGTTGTGATTGGGAAGAGACATGGAAAAGAAGAAGAAATTAGAAACTGCGACATTTGGTGCAGGTTGCTTCTGGAGCGTTGAAGAAGCTTTTCGAACGTTGAAAGGCGTTGTTTCCACTACTGTTGGTTACATGGGCGGTACGCTCAAAAATCCGACGTATCACGATGTTTGTAGCGATGAAACAGGGCATGTTGAAGTGGTGCAGGTTGTTTTTGATTCTGCTGTTATTTCTTATGCTGACTTGCTTTCTGTTTTTTGGAAGTGTCATGATCCAACGACATTGAACAGACAAGGTCCTGATGTCGGAACGCAGTATAAGTCTGTGATTTTCTATTATGGTGAGGAGCAGAAGAAAACTGCTTTGAGTTCTATGGATGATATACAAAAGAAAATTCGGGAGAAGATTGTGACAGAGATAGCTCCTGCGACTCTATTTTATCCTGCTGAAGAATATCATCAGAAATATTTGATGAAGAAAGGATTGAAGGTTTGTCATTAGGTTTTTTTGTTCTAGATTTATTTGATGTAAAATTAGTCTTTTTTTTCAATAATAACCCCATTGCACTTTTGTGCAATGGGTCCCCCTGACATTTGGGTTTTGCTCGTGCGTGTATTTTCTCTTTTGTTTGGCTAATAATCGTCTTGCTATTTTTTGAATCGCCTTACTGCTTTATTGCCAGGGGGACCCAATTTTTCTGAAAGAAAAATTGGGGTCTTTATTGGAAGTGCGATTAAAAATTATGAAATTAGTTAGAAAATAGGAAAAAGTAGAAAATAAAAAAGTCAAGCAGTTCTTTTAATAATATGAAAACCAAATTGTGTTGGAACAACTGCTGAGACTTCGCCGACATTTAACGCAAACGCTGCGCGTTCAAACGCGGGAACCATTTGTCCTTTTCCAAATGTTCCAAGATCTCCGCCTTTCTTTGCGCTTGGACATTTACTGTATTTTTCTGCCATGTAGGCAAAATCCGCTCCTGCTTTGCACTTTTCGCAAATTTCCTGCGCTTCTTTCTGATCTTTCACTAAAATATGACTTGCTCGAATTTCTTTTGTTGCCATGAGATCACCTGAGATTGTTTTACATTAAAGACTTATATTGTTTGCGGTTGTTCCTAGAATTTACAAACTTCTTACAGGATACCATACAGTCTTGTTCCAGAAGGGATTAACGATCGATACTCCACTTGGCCAATTAATCTCGTAGGCGCGTTGCCTAGTTCCACTATCTTTTCCAACCAACCACTTACTCCTTTGATTTCATCCAAAGAGATCGCATTTCCATTTGAGACATGCATCTCTCTCCCATCTGAACCGAATACTATTCCAGGGACATACAAAGCAATATTCTTGCCCCCTACATAGCGGCCTGGATCTCGAATTTTTCCCGCGTGAGTCTGATCTCCACCAAGAATATGGACGTCTACTTTATCTGCGGCGTCCCGAAAAGCCATGAGATCTAAAAGAGTATGTGGAACGTAATCTACAGTATCATCTGTAAATGTTTCTCTGTTCATATTTCCATGTATATATCGAAAATTTCCTGTGTTTCTCTCGGCAACGAGAATTTCTCCCGCAACTCCTCTCACAGACCCGCCAGGGAACAACCTTCTTCTTGCAACTTCTTCTAACGTTTCCCGAAACGCGTCTGTTCTTTGCAGTTCTGAAAATGGTTCTAAACAAATTTCAATACCGTACCCTCTCTGCATTTCTCCAATGAATTCTTCAACAACTCTTTTTCTTTCTTCAATATCTTCATTGGAATGACCCCTCATTAATGCAAACAGATCATTGTACCCAAGAATATAGCGCACATCTCTTATTCCTGCTTGCTCAACTGCCTGCTGAACGTTTACTGCACCTGTTGCAAGCGTAAACATGTTGGCGATGTGCAATGGACCACTTGGTGTTGTTCCCATCATCACTCGAAGAGGATTTTCCGGGCTGTATTCCTCTTTTTGTTTTTGCAAATAATCACGCAAATGATTGCGAAGATTATATTTTTTGATTGGCTGGCTTCTTGACATGAGAGCAAACTCTCTACGAATTTCAAGAACATCCTGCTCAGATACTCCTAAAACCTGCGCCGTCTCCTGAGGTGTATATTCTTTCAACCATGTCATCACTGTGTCTCCCACTATTTTGGGATCAGTGCTTGACAATCTGCCTTCTAATGATTCAATCCTCTCTGAAAGATTAGTGCATTCTAAATCCTCTATAAGTGCAATCACGTCATAATTCCCGAATATAAGAACGCCTACATTTGTTCGTACTCTGGTATGCCCTGCGATTACAAACTCCTCAGTACGTACTACTCTGTTAAGATAATCAACTGCTGCTTCTTTAAAGACCATACAAGAAAATTTTTCCACTTATTTATAAATTTTTTCTACAGATACTCCTTTAGAGTAACAACTGAATTGGGCTTCAATTCATTCTCTGCTTGTGTTAGAATTGAAATAAAGCGCCCCCGCGAGGATTTGAACCCCGGTCACACGGACCGCAACCGTGCGTACTATC
>CAYLMH010000024.1:0-20226 GCA_964385055.1 uncultured Methanosarcinales archaeon | reverse complement strand
GACAATGATACGATTTTTTTTGCTGAGAAACAAACCTTCATCTTCAAAAAGATCGTAAAAGATAGTTGCGATACCACTTTTAGTCATGTGCAGAATGTTTTTGCCAATAATTTTTGACGCTTCGACTTCAAAGATTTTTTCAGCAGCGCGATTGAAGAGCACGACTTCGTGATCTTTGTTGGTAACAATAACACCATCTGCCATACTATCAATGATCAGCTCAGCTTTTGTTTTTTCGAGGATTGCTTTTTCAGTAGATTTTGTTTCTTTTTCAATAGAAGTGCGCAGTTTTCGAATCATTTCGTTGAATGCTTCAACAAGTCTACCGATCTCATCGTTGCTGTACTTTTTGATTTGATAATCAAGCTTTCCTTGGCCAACAAGTTGTGTTCCTATGATCAGTTTGTCAACGGGTTCAAGAATCGTGTACGAAAATGCGACAATAATGACTATAGAGATGAGAAGAGTAATGCCATAAACAATGAGAAAATCCTTGTAAAAGAGCACATCGTAGAGTGTGCTTCCCGCAGGAACTTTGTCTTCATTCTGTAAGTATGCGACGTACGAAGTGACAATAAAGCTGAAGGAAATAAGAAGGATGAGAGAGACGAGAATAATTTTTGTTTTAATGTTTAAGACCATGCGCTTGTTTGAGATGTTTTTCCTTATAAATTCTTCGAGGAATTAATTCCACAAGCTTTAAATAGCATCCAGCGAATCATCCTTTCATGACAATGAAGAAGTGTAATTTCTGTCCAAATCAGGTTCCAGAGCATGGACAATGTAACAAGTGTGGATTTATTGACGGCTTGCAAAGACAGCCACACGAAGAAGAGTTTAAACACGCGCGAAAGATAAACAAAGAAAATAATTATCCGCAGTTTGTCAATATTGATATGATGTTATTGGATGAGTAAATCTTTTTCTAAAAAAGGCGTCCCTGCCGTGATTTGAACACGGGACCTGCTGCTTAGGAGGCAGCTGCGCTATCCAACTGCGCCACAGGGACAAGAAGACGAATGATAAGAAAATAGCCCCGGGCAGATTCGAACTGCCGTCACCGGATCCAAAGTCCAGTATGATTGACCGCTACACTACGGGGCTGTTATTGTCTCACATGATTATTGGTTTATTTATATAATTTATGAGTGAAACGAATAAATTATTCCAAAAACAGGGTTTTTTGCTATATTTTGTCTTACATTAAGGAGAAGAAAGCATTTTCTGCAAGAGATTCTTAATCGCTTGCACTGCGTGCGCGTCATTTTGAAGAACAGCGCAATATTCCTGCTTATCTAAATAATGATTATACAAAGGATCGTAATACTCCAAAAATAAGATCTTCCACGCGAGGTCATATTCCTTTTTATCTAAAGCAATCAAAATTGCTTCTTTTGTTTTATTGCTCATTCTTTGGTGTATGTGTTTTGTGATTCTGCGCATTTCTTCCTGCTTTTCTTCAGTGTCACAATATTCTTGTGCTCCTGCTTTACTTCTTTCATCCAAAGATCGCTCTATTTTTATTTTAATTCCCTGCTCCATCGCAGTATAGAAAAAATCAGGAATGTAGGCATTACCAATCCGCTTGCTTTCTCCTTCGACAAGAATATATTTTTCCTCTTTAAGTTCTTCGAGCTTTTGCAGTAACAAGTTTTCAAACCGCTTTTGAGTATTTTGTTTGATTCCAATACTGCCGTACATACTTCCTCTATGCCCTGCGAACGCCTCCAAATCAATACTGTTGGAGAACTCTTTAAGAAGCACGGTCTTCCCCGTGCAAGTAAGACCGTAAAGCGTGACAAGCGTTGCGGTGAGCTTGTAGTTTGCGAGTGCTTCTCGCACATAACTTCTGTATGATTTATAGCCGTCGGTCAACTGAAAGACAGTAAATTTTGCTCCTTCTAAAAGTGACGTAATTGTTTTTGACCGCAAGCCACCACGCCAGCAATACACAATAATGGTTTTATCTTTATGTGGTTCTACTGCGTTCATGATTTGAGGAATTCTGTTTTTGTAAAAACCCATTCCCACATCAATGGCTTTTTCCTGAGAAACCTGTTTGTAAATTGTCCCGACAATTGCCCGTTCTTCATTGTTGATAATAGGAACGTTTATCGCGTGAGGAAGATGATCTTCTTCAAATTCTATTGGTGCTCTTGTATCAATGAAAAGAACATTTCCTGCTTTTTGTTTTTCTAGTGCTTCGTGAATAGATATTTGCGTAACCATTTGTCTTAAGAAGAGTTGTTCCCTTTTTTAATGTTCACAAGAAGCTTATTTCTGTTTTGTGTCATGCTTTATTGCATCAAGAATCTGCATAAATGTTTTTTATCAAAATTCTTTTCTTAAGCCAATACATAACATATTTCCATTAATTTGTCCTAATAATAACAAAATGTATAAAAAGCGAAACAGATTCACCTACAAAATGAAATTCTATGTAGACCAGTCGTTATTTGCAAAGTTTCCAGCCTTAAAAATTGGATTAGTAGTTGCAAAAGGGTACACAATAAGGAAAGCAATGAAATAATAAGAAAAAAATTGCGAGAGACTGAGCAGGAGATTAAAAGAGAATTAACTCTGGAAGATGTTCCTACTTTGCCACAAATTCTCGTTTGGAGAAATGCATATCTCTCATTCGGAGCAAACCCAAATAAATTCAGAAATTCTGCAGAAGCGCTTCTTCGAAGAGTTCTCAATGGAAAGGAACTACCCGCAATAAATAGTTTAGTGGATATTTACAACACTATTTCTATCAAGTATAAGGTACCTCTTGGAGGAGATGATCTGGATAAAGTAGACGGAGATATTCTGTTGACTAAAGCAAAAGGAACTGAATCATTTACATCATTAGGGTCTACAGAAACTGAGATAGTAGAGCCAGGAGAAGTCATTTATCAAGATGCAAAAGAAGTGCTTTGTAGAAGGTGGAATTGGCGTGAATCTAATAAAAGTTGTATGACAGAACATACGAAAAATGTTTGTTTTGTTATTGAAGTACTTGATTCTACAACAAATCTTTCCCAAGTACTTCAAGAATTAGGACAGGACATCCATACTCATTGTGGTGGTCATGTAACTACATATACAATTGATAAAGATAACAAAGAGATAGAATTGTAAAACTAGAAACAAAAAAACTAGCCCCGGGCAGATTCCCACCTAAGGGAATGCTTCCCTTAGCAACCCATGTGCGCTTCGCTTACGCTCAGCAGCACAAAACTAAAAGAAAATAGCCCCGGGCAGATTCGAACTGCCGTCAGAGGATGTCTCCAATGCAAATACATGCAATGCCAGAGTCCCCTATCCTTGACCGCTAGACTACGGGGCTAATAATAAAATACTGAAAAAAGCAACCCCTTATATATTTTGCTAAGGCATTTTTTATGTCATTTGCTTTTTATAGGAGAAACAACACGCTCTTATTTATGGTCGGACAGGTCACAATAAACTACCAACCACAATCAAGAGAGGAAAGACAACTTCTTGAAGAGATTATAGAACGAACAAAAGATACTGCACAAAGAGGAGGAATAAGTAGAGACGTTTAGTTCGAAGTGTTTGGGAGGGCAGAAACAGATGAAAATATTCTCACGTTTGGTGAAGCGGAAATAGAGTATGAAAGAAAAACAGGAAGAGTTACAATTCCTGCTGCAACGAGAAAAACATTGAGCCCAGTCGCGTTTAAAGGATTGCTGTATAGCATGATTGGTCAAGTATTCGGAGTGTACATTCTTGCGCCAGATGAAGAAGCACGAGCAGCACTCTTTTCTGAAGAAAAAACACCGCAAAGAGAAGCACTATTTGATTATCTTATGCTCAGAAATGGTGGAACTCTAGAAGCGCTTATCGCTTATAAAGTAGAAAGTGTCAGAAGAACAATGGGAATAGTAGCAAGACATAGCGAAGAGATGGATTTTAACAGAGGTGCCTTCGCAGTTTATTGCAATCAACTAGATCAGCTTCAAGCAAATTTAGGAGAAATGATTTATTCTATGGCAATGAATGGAAAGATAAGTAGACCGCAAAAAGAGACCTACGACGCTTAATGCTTCACAATACTCACGCCAGAAGAAGTTCCTAAACGATATTGTAATGGATGCAAATCAGCAACCGATCGTGCGCCCATTGCATAAAGCGCAACTCCTGCATCTTGGAAAGAGCGAACACCACCTGACGCTTTAATCCCTAGATTCTGTAGACCTGAAACGTGATGGACATCGTAAATAATTTCAAGATCTTCTGGACGAGCGCCAGTTTTCTTTGTGCCATCGTATTTTGCGACAAGATATGCTTCAGAAGCCATCCCTGTACTTGTTTTTGTCATAAAACGAAGATTTGGAAAATCTTGTGCAACAGAAACAACTGCTTGTGTTGCAGAACGAACACCCTCTGGAGAAAGATAGCCCGCTTCAATAATAACTTTGAGCATCTCCCCACCATTATCCAAAACAGTCTGCGCAATTGCGCGGATTTGTGCAGCATAAAGAGGAGTTTCCAAAAGAGAAGGATTAGCAACCATATCAACCTCATTCGCGCCATTGCGAATTGCGTCTGCTGTTGCGGCGCAGACTGCGGCGTCAGTATCGTTTGCTAAAGGAAAATTCACCACAGTCGCAAGACCAACAGAACTTCCTGAAAGCTGTGAAGATGCGTAGGCAACAAATCGAGCAGGAATACATATTGCAGCAAAACCATACTCTTGTGCTTCAGAAATAACGCGATCGACATCTTTCTCTGTGGTCAATGCATGTAAAACAGTGTGATCAATAAGTGGTGCGATGTGTTCTGGTCTCAGTTCAGCCATAAAAGCTGCAAGGTTATCGTCAAGTGCCATAACTGGCAGGAACAGTGAAGGGAATGTAAGCTTTATCACAATATAATGATGATGCATACTGACATATATATTTTATGAAAATATCAATACAAGAGCAACATTTAAAAGAAACAACAAATTACAAAGAAATATGGAAAGAAAAGTAATGAAACAAGGTCCAAGCACGTTAGTAGTGTCATTGCCAAGCAAATGGACAAAGAAATACAATGTCAAGAAGGGAAGTAGCCTTTTTCTCAAAGAACAGGGAAGCACAATCAGCATCAGTAAACACGCAGAGAAAGGAGAAACAAAAATCACTGTAGACGCTTCTGGAACATTGCCGATGACCCATCGAATGACAGGCGCGCTCTATAAAGCGGGCTATGACGAAATAAACATGAAGTACAGCACAAGCAACGAAGCAAAAGCAATTCTAGAAGCAGTGCAATCCATGCAGGGACATCAAGTCATGAAGCATGAAAAGAATATGATTACGATCCAACGAATCATGAACATGGACACAGAAACATTTGATGTGCTTTATAGAAAATGTTTTCAGATGGTGCAAGAGATGGCGCAGGAAACAAAACGTGCGCTGGAAAAAAAGGATACCGAAAAGATGGAAGAAGTCATTCTCAAAGATACATTAATGGCAGTGTTTGCAGATTATACACGAAGAATGCTCCTTTTAGGCTATGCAGAAGCGCATATCGCAGAACAGTATCACATCGCAGTGCAGTTGGAAAAGATCGCGGATCGATTCAAATATATCTGCAGATGGTATCTAAACACAAAAGAAAGACCAAGCAAAGAAATACAAGAACTCATAGAAGAGCTCTGTGTATTTGCGGCGCATTTTGAAACACTCTACTACAACTTCTCCATGCAAAAGATAGTAGAATTTGGAAAAGAAAGAAGAAGAATAGAAAAGAGAGAAGAAGAAATAAGCGCAAGAATACAGAAGAAAGAAATGAAACCATTATTCTATTGTATGAGCATTCGTTCACTGCTCTTTGACCTCAATGGTCCGTTATTGGAAATGAAAACAAAAGAGTTCTAATCAAACATACAATCCTGAAGAAAGCATAACAGGAAATCGCCTGGGAGATTCATACACTGCGTTAATAACGCGCTTTCCTAAATCAGGAATAAAAAGATCGCGAGGAATAAGAGAATCCTCATGAAGAGAAGCATCTGAGATTTTTCCAGAAAGCGCAAGGTATGTTCTCCATTTTCCAGAAAGCGCAACAAATCCCTGTTCTCGCATAAGAGCGAGGGAATTAGAAACTGCGTACTGCAATTCTCGCTCAAGATATTCTCTCTGAGAAGAGGATGCAAACGAAACCTGATGTAAAAGAGAACCGGTTTCACCCATCGTCACAAAAATCGCAGCAGCTTGACAATAGTCACGCATACGTTCTGCCGCATCTGGTTGACAACAATCCCAACTGAGAACAAGATCAAGAAGAGAATGCGAGCATTGCGCTTCAATAAACGCAGGCGATGCCTGTTTGTGGACAGCGCGCATCATCTCTTGATATGCTGAGGTATGCGCTGCAAGAAATTCATCACGCGTTCTCCATTTTCTATACTCCTGACAAATTTGATCAAAACTTCCACCATGCGTATCATTATGCGCAATGTGCGTTTCAGAAACAATCCCCGTCAGTGTAGAAATGTAATGCGCACGAAGCAAAGCAAGATCTAAATCTTTTTTACGGGCAAAAGAATTTCCATACAAAAAGCAAGCAACATCATACAAAAAGTTCGCGATAGAAAATTTCGCGACATCAATCACACCACGTTCAGTGATGTTTGCATCATTTGCATCAAGAACAACAGCGCCCACACACCCGCGCCGAAGGAAAGCGGCAATATCATCTGTCTCATCAAGAACATCTTCTAAGAAAGCGTTTCGTGGAAAGCGAGGGACATCTCGTGTTCCTGCAATTCGGCGATCCAACTGTTTACGATAATCAATGACAGGAATAGGGGGTCTTCCTACATATCCTTGCATTCCAGGAGCAGGATACCATTTTCCAGCAGAAAAAACAAGATTCTCTGTAATCATAAGATGGAATTTACTAAGCATCGTCAGTGCATCACGACAAATCTGCATTTGAGTGTCAAAGTCAGAAGTTGCATCCAGTTGTTCAGCAACTGTTTTTCCTTCGTTGTGCATCGTGAGAACACGAACATCAGCGGGCAATTCCAAAACAAGTCCACCTAATTTGACACAGGGAATTTCAAAATAATGTTTATGCGCAGGATTCATCTTTGCTTCATCAAGAAGCGCTTGAAATTCATCACGAGAACGAGGAATGTCAGGAGATCCTCTTGAACTTGCAAAACGAGGACTATATCGTGCAGCAACGCGAAAGTACGTCATGGAAGGATCAACCATAATCGCTGCAATGCCAGAAAGTGCGTCAACTTCCTGCGAAGTCGTTCGCTTGAAAACAAAATAATGTTCTTCATCATCAACAAAATATCCCGCATCTTTTTGTGGATCAAAACGAACAAAGCGAGGAGAAGAAAAAAGATCTTCTTCTGCAAGCATTTTTTGGAGTGTTCCAACAACAGGTTTTTTCAATATTTGGACACCTTCTACTTCAAGAACTTTTGCGTACAATAAACCTCCAAGAAGTTTTTTGACAGAATCTGGGGCATGAAGATAACTCATTTCTGCAAGCTCCCATCCATGTAATGGCATATCTTCGTACATGTTTGGCGTCAGCATCATACTGGTGACAACATGATAGAGCCGTTGCCAATTTTCTGGAGAGAGCGTTTCTTTTTGTGAAACAAGATTCCGAACATGCGCCCAGACAAAGCGAGCACCTTGTCGTGCAATTTCATGTTCCGTTGAAGCAATTCCTTTTTCTGTCATCCAAGCATCAATGTAATCTCCAATCTCTTTTGCTTCAGGATGTTTTGCCATGAATTGTAGGCGTTCTCGTTGTTCTGGGAGGAGCGTATCATGACGAAGAAGTTCTCGATCAGCTGCAGCAAGTTCTTCAAAATAGCCAACGAGATCCGTTCGAAAGCCACGCTGCCATTTCTCTTCCCAATTGTCGAGAATAGCAGCAACCTTTTCCATGTTGCCATCATAAAGCGTTTCAAGCAAGGGAAGAACAAAATGTGGAGGAGGAACAAAACCTGTGGCATCAAATTGGTCGAAAGCAGTACGAAAAGCCTTAACATAGTCTCCCGAAGCGACTGCAACAAAAGCATCTCTTTTTTCTTCAATTCGATTTCGAAGAATAGTTTCCAAAAGTATTCCGCTCTCATCAAAAGGAGCAAGCCGCCTACTTCGGAAAAATAAACATGCCTGCGACCCCCAATCATCAAAAGTAATCATGTACTACCCCAAAAGTAAGAAAATAGAAGAAGCGTTTTAAAGATTGTTGTGATTTTGTGAGGTTAGAATTACAATCTTTGTGTCAACAGCTTTAAATATCCCTAAAAATTTCCTGAAATAATGGTTTATAGCAATGGAGCGCAAATAAAATGTATTGAATCTATTATTAGCTCTATTATTATTGAATAAACCACCTGCAATTCTAAACGCTTTTTCTGAAAATTGCAGGGTGCTGTAACATTGACAAGAAGAAGTGTTTGGAATTCTAAAGAAATAAAACTAAAAAGTCACGGAGTTGAGAGAAATGGTAACAACAAGTTTTGGAGAAGAAAATTTAGAACAAACATTAGGAGAGTTAGAACAAGTAATGGAACAAACAGATCCAATGAATCCAGCAAGAATGCTTTTGCTCGAAAGGAAATATCCGTGGGGGCAATCGTGTTATGTGCATCTTAGTGAAACAACAAGAGGGCTATATCTTCCAGGAGATATAAGCCAACGCGTTGCGCGATTTCTAGAAGATCCGCAAGCGCATCCATTAACAGACAGCGCAGGACGAGAACTCATCGCAAGAGAAAGAAAGGCAGTTGCAGCAGTAGTAGGAAAACTCATGGAAGTACCATTGATGTCTGGACTCGCAGATTACGGCATGGGACTTCTCACAGGAGACGTGGGAGAAAATGGAAGGAGAGTTGTTGATGGAGAAGAAATGGATGTTCTTGTTGTGCCGCAAGGATACAGAAGAGCAACAATTACTGCGGAGCAAATGAGAGATGCAAGAATGAAACATCCGCTGACAGGAAACGCAGAAGGAGTTTTAGAAGCAATGGCCTTTGTCATGGGAAATGCAGAACTTGCTGCACCGTACTGCAGACTGAAAATGTTTGCGGATGGAAGAAATCCAGGCGTCATTGTAGGAGATATGAGCGCAATGGTCACTGGAGTGACATGGGATTTCAGCACAGAAGGAATCGCGCCATATCTTCTTCCACGCACAAAGAAAGTAGTGGAAGAATCATCTTTGAGTATGTTTACAAGAAGTGAAAGAGAAGGAATGAAAGCAATCTGGAGATATTGGCAGCGAGTAGCAGAACATGTTGACGCAATAAATCACGAAATGCATGACAAACTCTTCTTCTTAGCGAATGGATTAGGTGCAGATAATGTATACACAAATACAAAATACTGTGCAAAACATCCTGACAGAGAAGATTGGACAGTGATGGCATTCCCTGAATGTAGTCCTGGAAATTATTTTTTTAATGGAAAAACAGCAGCAACAGACTATGAATTACTTCGAAGATATGGAGAAAAACTTCAGGTAACTGCAGTAAAAGTAAAAGATCCTGAAGAGCTTGCAGAAGCTTTTGGACATGAGACACGAGGAAAAACAGGCAGAGAACTCATGAATGCTATTCTGATGGAAAAAGTGGATCTCATGCTTGCCTTAGGTACATTCCGTGGACCGCAATGGGTGCATGGCTATCAGACATTGAGCGGACAACGAAAAATGTTTGAAACAAGTGGCCCTGTTGTCGAAGCTGCAGAAGCGGCAGTTCAACTCTACAATAATGCGGTCTGGGGATTGCGAGGAGGCGTTGCAACACCGAATGATTCTTGCATGGCAGCAAATCCTCAATACTGCACTGTCTTTGCAAAGAAGGATTTGCAAGAAGGAGTAGTGCGACCTCTACAGTTTAGAGAAATTTATGAAGCAACAGCAAATCCATAAAACTTTATTTTTTATTTTTTTATTTGTAAACAAAAAGAAGATGAAATGAAAAGTTTACACATCAATATTCTTCGCAGCTTTCGCGTTCTGTTCAATAAAATCACGTCGTGGTTCTACCTGATCACCCATCAGCACAGTAAACACCTGATCTGCGATAACTGCGTCTTCAATCATCACTTTCTTGAACACACGATTTTTCTCATCAAGTGTCGTTTCCCATAATTGTGTAGGATTCATTTCTCCAAGACCTTTGTAGCGCTGAATGTTCACATTATCTTTTCCAATCTCTTTAACAGCAGTAAACATTTCCTGATCGTTATAGCAATAGTGAATGACCTTCCCTTTCTGCACCTTATATAATGGCGGCTGCGCAATATACAAGTATCCTTTGTCAATTAATTCACGCATATAACGGAAAAAGAACGTCAGCAAGAGACAGCAAATATGTTGACCGTCAACATCCGCATCAGTCATGATAACGATTTTGTGATAACGAAGTTTTGCAATATCAAAAGAATCTCCAACACTGCAACCAAGCGCAGTAATTAATGTCACAATTTGTTCGCTCGTAAGAATTTTATTCAACCGAGCTTTTTCAACATTGAGAATTTTTCCGCGAAGAGGAAGAATTGCCTGATTCACGCGATTGCGACCTTGTTTTGCGCTTCCGCCCGCGGAATCTCCTTCAACAATAAAGATTTCACATTTCGCAGGATCGCTTTCCTGACAGTCAGCGAGTTTTCCAGGAAGAGAGTTACCTTCAAGAACAGATTTTCGTCTGGTCAAATCACGAGCTTTGCGTGCAGCGTCTCGCGCTTTTGCGGCAAGAATGGATTTTAGAACAATTTGTTTTGCGATAGCAGGATTTTCTTCAAGATACGTTGCAAGCGCAGCAGAAACAACAGAATCAACAATACCTTTCACATCGCTGTTTCCGAGTTTTGTTTTGGTCTGTCCTTCAAATTGCGGATCAGGATGTTTAATAGCAATAATTGCAGTCAATCCTTCACGAACATCCTCTGCGGTGAGTTTGACTTCTTCTCCTTTCAATAATGTATTTTTCTCCGCGTAGGTGTTCAGTGTTCGCGTTAATGCAGTCTTGAAACCACTCAGGTGTGTTCCACCTTCAATCGTGTTAATATTATTAACAAAAGAAAATAATGTTTCATTGTACCCATCGTTGTACTGCAAAGAAATTTCTACATCAACGTCATTTTTGACGCTGTGCAAGAAAATGACCGGATGGAATGGGGCTTTGTTGGTATTCAAATATTCAACAAAGGAAACAATGCCTCCTTCATAATGGAACGTTTGTTCTTTTGCAGCGCGTTCATCCTTAATCGAAATAGTAATACCTTTATTGAGGAATGCAAGTTCACGCATACGCGCAGCGAGTGTTTCATAGGAAAATTCAATAGTTTCAAAAATTTCTTTGTCTGGATGGAAAGTCACTGTTGTACCAGTATCAGCTGCGTCGCCAAGAACAAGAACATCTGTTGTTGGTTCTCCTCGAGCAAAATCCATCTGATGCACTTTACCATCTCGCTTAACAGAAACGCGAAGCGTGTCAGAAAGCGCGTTGACGACGCTAACACCAACACCATGTAAACCACCAGAAACTTTGTAGGTGCTTTTGTCAAATTTCCCGCCCGCGTGAAGTTTAGTCATGACCACTGCAAGCGCGGACATGTTGTATTTCGGATGCATCGCGACAGGAATACCGCGCCCATCATCAATGACACTCACAGAATTATCAGGATGAATAACGACAAGAATTGTTCTGCAGTAGCCTGCCATTGCTTCGTCAATGGAATTGTCCACTACTTCATACACCAGATGATGTAAACCAGCAATGCTTGTACTTCCAATATACATTCCAGGTCGTTTACGAACTGCTTCAAGACCTGCTAAAACTTGGATGTTTTCTGCGCCATATGTTTTTGTTGCTTCTTCTTGTGTTGCCATAATTTTACCGTCGAGAAAATGAACAAAATAAGCTCTGTTTTTCCCGTAATTTTTCAATGCTTCCGTGTTTATAAAAGTTGTGTTGGGGAGCACGAAAAAAAGAGAAAGAAGAAGAGCCAAAAGCAACAACATAGCCAGAAGACTAAAACGCACAAGGTCGAACAATTCTTGTGAGACCTTGTGCGTAGAGACGCGAGCGTTAGTCGAGCGTCGCATGATAAATCAAAAACTAATGTCCAAGAGAACAAAAACAAAGATTGACCCCTTTTTCAAAGAATTCTGTGTCAAAGAGAATATATACATTAGAATCAAACCAAGACAAATGGCAAAGCAACACCCTCATCTAAAACTCATTCCAGATCTTCCAAAAGATCTCAAAGAACCACAGCATCCTGAAAGCGAAGCCCTCAATACTCTTCTCAAAGCAGTTCTTATAGGAGTAGGAGTTGGAGGAGGAATCGAAGCAATGATTGCATGTTTTCCCAATGATATTATGTATCTTGTGAGAGAAGATTTTCCATATAGACTTATCACTGCAGCAACAATAACAGGATTATTGCTCCCAATGTATGAGAAAGGAATCAAAGAAGGTGAAGAACCAAAAAATTATTTCATAAAAGCAATGTGGGGAACATCAGGGTACATATTCGCAACGACAATGATGTATTCGGGTATAGAAACAATAGTGAAGTAGTAAGGCAAAAGAAAGAGAAGTAAAAGAGGAAACGAAACACTTATTTCGCTTCGCTAAAAGAATCTAAAAATCCCGCGTTTTGTTTCTTAATGCGTTTGATAGCGTCTCGTAAAGCGTCAACAGGATCTTTGTCTGTTGTTTCAATGACGAAACGAGGATGACCTACTTGAATGTGTTCTGTGTAATATCCTGAAACGTGAATGTCTTTGTCGTTCCAAAGCTCTTTTCTGAGGACGTTACAGAAGGTGTGCCCTGCTTCAACTTCAAGATGAAGCTTATTTTTCTTTTGTTCAAGAACTTTTATTTTCATGTCATTCAAGAAAAGGCGTTTATTTATAAATATTGTGGTGATGGAACTGAAGAGACAGAGGGAGAAGGAGCACTTTCTTATTTTGGACAATGTTCGTCCATAAGCTCTTTTTCATAAAAGAGGCTAGGATGACGTGGATAAAGAGGATCAGAGCGATAAAAAAGATCAGAAGAAAAAGAATCAAAGGAAGAATCAGGAACAAAACCAACGTTGCATGTATTTGTTCGCGTGTCCACAAAAACATCATAGGTCCCCTGCCCAGGAATAGTTTCTGTGTAAACCACTTTTAAGCCTTTTTGATATTCGATAGAATCTCGGACAGCGTGCTGAACAGCAGCACAGCTTGAACTCAGAAAAGAACTAAGAATAAGTGCAACTAACCCTTGATGAGAAGCTTGCATAGAATGAATAGACAACAAAACTATATAAAACTTCTGACCAAAAAGAAAGACCTATTTAGTAAAAATTGCTTTGTATTTGTCCCAATATGCATAACCCAGATATGCATTCAAAAGCGCAATTATTAATCCTGGAAGAATAGTGCTTGGTTCTTTCACAATATGGACTGCAAGAATACCGACAGTAATTGGAGTGAAAAGCAATGCACCAAACGCAGGCAAAAAGCCAGTAATAATTATTATTCCTGAAAAAAGCTCGATAACTGCAATAAGTTTTACAATCCCAAGATCATTCATTCCTTGAACAGCAGCTGCCATTGCCGGAGTAAGCCCTTCTGTAGGCATTTGCAGGAATAAACCCATAATACCGAGTGCAATAAGTGCAAGACCAAATAATGATCTGATGGTAATCACAAGATATTTGTTTCGAAAATCCATAATAATATGTATCACCTTTGTCTTTTTATAGTTTTGTATTTAGAAAAAGTAGAAAAAAAAATTCTACGAACTAAAGACGCCTAAAAGCCAATTTCTGAATTGACTAATGACACGGAAAAATAAAGGCTGTTCAATTTGATCCAATGCTTCCTGCCCTTCTTCGGCAGTGCCTGCTGTTTCAGGAGCGCCATTGTACGTTTCTTCAAGATCAACAGAAGGCTCTGTTTCTTCTTCTATTTCTGCTTCTTCTGCTTCGTCAGCAAGATCCGAATCAGTTTCTTCAGTTGTTTCTTCCGAAGCAGTATCTAAACCGAGATACTCTTTTGCGATGGTATGAAGAGAGGTAAATGTCTGACTTCCAGTATACATGTCCATGTTAAACCGAACAGAAGGAGCGCTGGTAACCCCATCGTCTTCTGCTCCTTCTACTTGATCAAGAACGTCCCACGCAGTCGCCTGTGTATCTAAGCAAAAGCTGAAGTTTGCGGAAGCAAGACCAACGTTATCTGCGTATTGTTTTAATGAAACACGAGTGATGAGTGCAAGATTATCCTGAAGTTCTGCTTTATAGGCATCCTTTTTGCTTTGTTTGTTCGCGCATTCGAGCGCAATTTGCGCAAGAGAACTTTGCACATCAGAAGTATCAAAATAATAAACATAATCAACGCGGATATCGTGAGGATATTTTTCAACAAGCAATGCTAACGCCTGATCTTGTGCGGCGCAGGATTCAAGAGCAACATCGCAATAGCTCACAATATCCACTTGTTTCGCAGAAACTATTGAAGAAAAAAGAGAGAACACTAAAATAAGTACAATGGATGATAGAAGCAATCCCCTCTTTTGCATGAGATGTTTCAGACGCATGATAGTATATAAACATTGCGTTTTGAGTTCCGCCAACGTCCACAACAATCTTTAAATATAAGGTCGCCTTGTGATTCATACAAAATACTGTTCAACAATACCAATACTGGGGTGGTTACAATAGAAACAAAAAAAATAATCATAACAAGCGCGCTTTTAGGAGTACTTCTTATGCTCACGTTGCAAAGCGTTTTCGCAGTGGAATATGAATCTGTTAATGAGTTGCGATCAAGAAACATTATCAAAGACGTGACCTATGCGTGGGGATATACAGATGGATATGATGATTATACACGAGGACGAGCATCGACGCCAAACGCAATTGTAAACAAGTACAAACGAGTCAGTAAGAGTGATCCGGATTACTTTGGAGCAGAGCTTGCCTATTTGTATAAAGCAAATTACATTTCTGGATACAGCAAAGGATATGTTGACGCGAAAAATGGGCGAGACAGAGCAGTCAGTTCCAACTTTTTAAAAGAATATGATGTCATAAAAGAAGAGGAAGAAGGAACAACACGTTCAACAACCTTAGTATACAATAAGTGGAATCTTGATGAGATAGACACATCAGAAGGAGTGGAAAATCTTGCGTACTCAATTGGATATGAGGACGCAAGCAAAGGAAATTCCAAAGCGCCAATGAAAATAATGTATGATCTTTCAAAAGACGAAAGCACAGAAGTCCGCACAGTCTATGAATGGATAAGAGAAAACAGAGGAGCATTCTCAAAGAAGTACAAAGAAGGGTATGAAGCGTATAAAACTGCAGCGAGTGCAAGCGAAGAAAAGACAACAGCAAAAACAACGCAAAGACAATCAAGCGCATTAGCGTCGCAAAAAACACGTGCAGAACAGAAAGAAGCAGCGTATAATGTGGGATATAAATTTGGGTATGCGGATGCAGAAGCAGGAGAAACAAGCAACCCACAGACAATATTGAATTATGACTGGATCTTGAACGCAAGGTACACAGACACAGGCGAAGCAGATGATCGAAACTGGTATACACTTCCAGAAGGGGTTTCACAAAAAGATGTAGAACAAGCGCAGGCAGATGAGACAAGTTACCTCAAAGGCTACCGTGAAGGCTACACGATGTCATTAAAAGAAGATGAAACTGCTGCAGAGCTTACTGATGAAGAGTATGTCTATCAGATTGGGTTTGAAGTAGGTGCGTATGATGCAGAGGAAGGTGCATCGAGCAATCCATACACGTATACATGGAAAACACATAGATATGTCACAAAGCCAGAAGAAATTTATTACACAAAACTCATCCGATATAATAGAGATGATTATATCAAAGGATATAGAGACGGATATAGTTCAATGCAGTAATTTTTTTTAGTTTTTTATTTCTTTTTTTTAATTTATTTTTTAAATTCTTCATGTTTGCGTTTTCTTCTTCACATTCTTTAATTGTCCAAAATAATACGGTTTATCCGCGACAAGAAATGCTTCAAATGAAGGAATATCCACTCCTTTCAAAAATGGACTCAACAAATATTCTTTGAGCACGTCAGTGCCCTCTGTGCACTGATTAAAAGAAGGCAAGACAATCAGTTTCTTCCGCTTCCATGTACCAGAAAGAAATGCTTTGTATTTTTCAGAGCGAGGCCATTGGAACAACGTCACCGCAGGATGTTCATGCCCAATAACAATAGTAGAAATATTCTTCATAATTTTTTTATCAGACAACAACGCGGGAAGCGTATCTCCATGCACAAAAAGAACATCATCGAGAATATAATGATCCACAACGTCCAACCCACGTGTTTTTGCGATAGGATCAAGCATGGTGTCATGATTTCCTTTCACCAAAATGATTGTATCAGTATATTCTTGAAGCAGTTTGAGAAAACGAATGCAATACCGCCATTCTGTTTCGCTGATCGTGCCAAATTCATGTTTGAAATCACCATTAACAAGAACAGCCTTAATTCTTTTTGTCTGAGAAATTGCGCAACACTGCTGCAGCATTGCTTCCATACGCTTGAGCATCTCCTGATGCGCAACGCGGGGAACAAGCACTCCTTTTTTATTCAACGATTCTTCATAGCCGAACTGGAGATCAGTAATTGCAAGGAGCTTATGCTTGGTAAAATAAAGACCAAGATCAATAATTTTGGTATGAGCAAGGATTTGCATAAACAGGATGAAAAGAAAAGAGAGTTAAAATAAGTTGTGGTAAAACTATCGAAGTCCTTCTCTTTCTACAGGAATCGCATAAAGAAGATGAGGCATCTCGCGAAGCCGCAATAAGACATCAAGAGTTTGAAAGGGTAACTGCCTAGTAAAAAGAGCGTAAGGTCCAAGACAGGCATCGTTCAACCCATGCTTCTTAAAAGCGCGCTTCTGTTCAATGCTAAACGCGTCTGAAGAAAGATATTCGTATGCAGTAGGGATGGAAAACCACCGGTAATCAATCAAAGCACCATCATCCGGAAGAGCAAACTGGTGCGAATCAAGTTGCGCTGCATAATATTCCTCATGATACCTCCCATCATGAAAATCAACATCGTAAGAACGAAGAAAAGAAAGATCATAAAACACTCCTTGATACGCGAGGTGCTCGCGAAATGCACGGCAAGCTGTATTTCCGAGAGAACGATCTCCACGATTATGTGCGCTATAAGGAAACATCCACTCACCTGCAAAATCACGTGGCTTGTCCTTCTCAGCGTCCCAAAAACCGTTTCGTGTGAGGAGAATTTCAATAGAAGAATTTTCAGGAGTGCCAACAACTCTATATGCGCAGAAATGCACAAGGTGATGAAGTGAAAGGTGTTTAGTCATATAGATCACGATAAAAAATTATTCAGGAAGCTCAATCGGATAAAGTTTGGGATGATCAGAAAGATATTCAAGAATTTTTATTGTCGCAGGAGAGACAACGCGCTCAGTAACACGAGCAGTGCCCAAAGAAGAAGCGCCAAGACTAAGCTCTTGAAATGTAGCAAGTTGTCTTTTCGCAAAACTTTCATATAACCCTTGTGAGAGAGCAAAATCAAGCGCGTCTTGTGGTTTCATCCATTTGTATGGAAGAGAAAAACCTGGTCGCTGAGTGTCAGGAGTATCAGAAAAATGAGAAACATGAACAGCAAAAAAGTGAGAAAGACGAAATTCACCATAAACTGTTTCTTCATGAGAAGGAAGATAAGATGGTTTAATTAATGCTCCGGAATAATGAAGTTGACTGCGAAAATAACGCATCGCGGTTTGAAGAAGAAGAGGCTGATTGCGAACATAATCAGAAGGATGAAATTTTCCTCCTGGAAACATACACTCTCCAGGAAATTCTGAAGGAAAACCTGTAGCCCAATTGAAATAAGGATGTCGCACAAGAAGAACCTCAAGATCAGGTTCTTGTCCTTCTGCTTGAGCGCGAGCGCGATACGCGACCAAATAACCATAATTGACTGGATCTGCCATAGGGAGAGGAAACAAAGGATGCTTTATAAAAATTGCGACCAATTTACCACTTAGAAGTACCAAAATAAGAGCAGAAATCTATCAATAGCTTTAAAAACAATTAAGGATTCTAAGAAGACATGGTCTTAGAAAACTTAGGAGACAGTCTGAAGGCAACGCTCTCGAAGATAGCGGGCGCTATGTTCGTGGATGAAAAGCTGATCAATGAACTTGTCAAAGAGATCCAGCGTGCGCTTCTGCAAGCAGACGTCAACGTCAAATTAGTCTTTGAGCTCTCCAATAAAATCAAAGAGCGCGCGTTGAAGCAAGAACCGCCACCAGGATTAACAAAAAAAGAATATCTGATTAACATTGTCTACGAAGAGCTCGCGAATTTCTTAGGAGGAGAAGGACACAAGATAGAGGTCAATAAAAAACCATACACAATTATGCTTTGCGGTCTTTTCGGAAACGGAAAAACAACAACAGCGGGAAAGCTCGCGAAGTTCTTCCAAAAGCGAGGAAACAAAGTCGCGGTCATCCAAACAGATACATGGCGTCCTGCTGCGTATGAGCAACTCAAACAACTCGGCGCGCAAATTAATGTCGATGTGTTTGGAATCAAGAATGAAAAAGATCCTGTAAAGATTTACAAAACATTTCAACCAGAATTGCAAAAATACAACATTGTGATTGTGGACACCGCAGGACGAGACGCGCTCAGCGAAGAGCTTATTGAAGAACTCAAGCAAATGAATGCTTTAGTGAAGCCAGATGAAACATTGCTTGTGATGAGCGCCGACATTGGACAGGCAGCAGAAAGACAAGCGCACGCGTTCCATGAAACCTGTAAAGTGACCGGAGTTATTATCACTAAATTAGATGGAACTGCGAAAGGCGGAGGCGCATTAATTGCGTGTTCAGTCACAGGCGCTCCTGTTAAATTTATTGGAGTCGGAGAAAAGATTGACGCGTTTGAAGAGTTTAAGCCAAAGAATTTCGTGGGAAGACTTTTAGGAATGGGAGATATAGAAGCGCTGCTGGAAAAAGCAAAAGAAGCGTTTACAGAAGAAGAAGCAGAGGATATGGGCAAGAAGTTCCTCAGTGGAAAGTTTAATCTGATTGATTTGTATCAGCAGATGGAATCCCTCAGTAAAATGGGTTCTATGGGAAAATTAATGGAAATGATTCCTGGCATGGGGCAGCTGCAGTTGCCTAAAGATCTTATTGCAGTGCAGGAAGAAAAATTAAAGAAGTGGAAATTTATCCTTAACTCCTGTACGAAAAAGGAGTTAGAGGACCCTGATATTATTGACAGTCCGCGCATGACACGAATCGCGAAGGGATCAGGCACAGAAGTGCAGGAAATAAATGAGTTGCTCAAGCAGTATCGTCAGACAAAGAAGATGACAAAAATGTTTGGCGGTGCAGGAACGCCAAAAGCAATGGAAAAAATGATGAAAAGAATGGGCGGAAAGATACCTGGATTGGGGAACTTGCAGGTAAAATAAATATATGAAAGTACGACCGAACGAAGTGAGTGTCGTACCTGATCTCGCTTCCAATTCTTTGATCTCGGATCAAAGTTGACTGAGCTTTGCTCAGACTAAGGCGAAAGAATTGATGGGTGGAAAGATTCCAGGATTAGGAAATTTGCAAGTGAAATAGAAGCAAAAATATCGGTGAAATCATGAAAAAAAACGAAACAAAAAGTGAAAACAAAGACAAAAAGAAAATAACACAAGAAGAACTCCAAAGCGCGCTTCAGGAAAAATATATGGAATATCAAGTGCTTGAGCAGCAGATGAAGCAGGTAGAAGAACAAAATCAAACATTGCAAAAACAAATTGAAGATCTTAATGGAATAAAAGAAGCAATCGAGAGTATGGAAAAAACAAAAATAGGCAGTGAACTTTTTGTTCCCATCAGCGCGGGAATTTTCATTAAAGCGGAGATCAAACAAAACAATGAGCTCCTCGTCAATGTTGGCGATAATGTTGTTGTTCCAAAATCAATAAAAGACGCAATTACGCTTGTGGAAAAACAAGAAAAAGAAATTCAAAAATATAAGGAAACAATGGCAAGTAATCATGCAATGCTTATTTTGCAGCAGCAGCAGCTTGAAGCAGAATTGTACGCAATGACCAAAGATCAAGAAGAGTAAATGAGGTAAAACATGTTTGGCTTTCTCAAAGACACACTGAAGAAGACTGTTGAAAAGTTAACGAAAG
>CAYLMH010000023.1:1359-20482 GCA_964385055.1 uncultured Methanosarcinales archaeon | reverse complement strand
TAGCACAACAGACTGCGGCTACAAATATTGTATATTAGATTATAGGGCAGATGCGCAAGGAGAAGAGCGCGGACCATTCAGTTTGTTTGCAGCGATTGTCAGTTTATGCTTCCCGCTTGCAATTGGGCTCGGCATTGGGTTGTACTATAAATTGCGGTCACAAAATGTTATCAAAATCAGGGAAGAGTCAAAGAAATTAGAGCAAGAATTTGCGTCAGGATTATTTCAACTTGGAAATAGATTAGGAGATGGCATTCCAGCGGAAATCGCGTTTATGAAAGTCGCAGAAGTTATGGAAGGAACAACAACAGGAAAATTTTTCAGGCAGGTGAGCGATAATATTAACAGAATGGGTATGAGTATTGAACGAGCGCTGTTTGATGAGAGAGTAGGCGCTGTGCAGTATTTTCCTTCAAAGATGATTGAAAGTTCGATGAAAGTCTTAGTAGAGTCTGCGAGAAAAGGGCCAAAGATCGCGGCGCAGGCAGTCATTAATGTTTCGCAATATATTAAAGAAATGCACCGTGTGGATGAGCGACTGAAAGATTTACTCGCAGAAGTTATTTCTTCGATGAAATCGCAGATAAGTTTTATGACACCGGTCATTGCAGGAATTGTCGTGGGTATTACTTCCATGATTTCAAATATTTTGGGAAAGCTTGGTCCAATGCTGCAACAGCAGTCTGTAGGCAGTGCAGCAGCAGGAAGCGCAGGACAGTTGCCAACTGATTTGTTTGGCATGGGCATTCCAAGTTACTTTTTCCAGGCAATTGTTGGGATTTATGTTGTCCAAATTACGTTTATTTTGACGATTTTAGCGAATGGCATTGAAAATGGCGCTGATAATCTAAATGAGAAATTCCTCATTGGCAAGAATCTGCTGTATTCTACATTGTTGTATGTAGGCATTGCGTTCGTGATTACGTTGATCTTCAATACAGTTGCAGTGATGGTGTTAGAAGGAGTTATTGCGTAGGAAAAAACATCCCAATTGCAGATGCGAACACCTGCAACTGAAATGAAGAGGGTTGTTGGCTAAAGAAAGAGAGTAATCACGAAGTATAGCCCAGCATAAAGCCATGTTCTGCGCTGGTCATGACATCATCATCTGCTGGATCTTCGATGTTTTTGACGCTGTACACGTCCTCAATAAATTCTCGCTCTTCTGTTCTTCGTATTAAGTCGCGGAGTAACACGCGATTATTTTTTTCCATGGGAAACACCTCCTGATCCCTACATTAATCGATGTCCAATTTCAATGCGCAGTTCATTGCCATTCACTGGTTTGAACAATGCTTTTGTTTCTCGTTTCATAATGTCAAAAAATAATTGACTGATTGTGTGTTGGTCCATGTTGATCACCTTTTTCTTGGACGAAGTCCAAGTTTGATAATGCCGATGAAGTCGACATTATCTTTATCTTAATACTATCTGAAGCAAACTTCTTTATATACTTCACAGCAGCGTGTCGAGTGGGGGTTGTGGAAGCAATTTACCGAGAATAAGAGCACTGGACAAAAGGGGTTGGCGAGTGATATATTCTGAAAAGAACACAAAGCATAAATACACAACAATCTTTCTTTCTACTATGGGATACATTAACGATGTTATTGATATTATTGCATTAAAAGAAGAAACCTACAAAAAATTAGGAAATGATCCAAATGCATTCCAAAGATATACTATTGCATATCTTCTTATTCAATATATTATCTTATTTCTTATATGTGGGCTTGTGGGAATAATTTTCGCAGCGTTAATTCCCGAAATAAGAACTGCGATAGTGAAATATTGGTATATAATTATTGCAGCATTTTTGATAGTCCCAATTCTAGGATATGGATTAAATCTCGTAGCGCTTGGAATTAAGTATGGAATAGGACTTTGTTTTGGCGGAAAGCCAAAAAGCTTTAAGGATTTTGTAGCAGTCGCAGATTATATCTCACCTGTGATCATGCCATTCCTCTTTATACCTGTTCTCTCCAGCATTGTTGCAATACTTTACACAGTATGGAAGTATGTAATTTTATACAAGACATATCAAATTATTCACAAATTAGATGCAAAAAGAGCAGGATGGGCAGTAGGAATCAATGTAAGCATCCTTGCGATCATTATGATTTCATTTATGGTCATGTATTTTGGTTTTATTTTTGCATTAATAGCAAGTGATGCCGCAGAAGAGAACCAACCTGATGTTATCACAGACACAATAGAACAGGAGTATGGGGTATTTTATTCATTTGATGAGCAAATAGAAGAAAGAGAAATGATAATTGAAATGGAGAGCAGTGAGGAGATTAATATTTATGTGGTAAAAAGTAGAGCAGATTTTAACAATTTCATGGATGATGAAGATTTTAATGTGTATGATGAATGCTATTTTGAAGAAGTTTTTAGGAGCACCATTACTTGCACAGTAACGAGTGGTGGAATTATTATTTATAATCCTGGTGAGTATACAGCAGAATACACAATTACCACAACATAAGTGACTTAGAATTCTGAGGGATCATATCTTCCACGAAGTGCTTCTCTTCTTGGATCAGGAATGTGAAGATATTCTAAAGTGCGATACATCCCGCGAACAACATCTGCTAAAAAAGGTTCTTCAAGTGCGAGAGATTCACCTGATGCAAGAGCGTATTGACGTGCTTCTTCGTGTGATCTCGATTGATATCTGCAAAGAGCATCAACAGGAGGATATAAAACTCTTCCAAGCTCTTTTCTGACACGATCTGTAAGTGTTGGTGATTCTACCATATGACTAAGAATGAGAATGAGGAATATAAAGTTTTCTGGAAAGATCACTTATTTAAACCAATACAAAACAACAAACAATATGGTCTGGCAAGATATTGTAATGACATTTACCAATACTATTTTTGCAGTCTCTCTAGTGCCACAAATCTGGCATGGATTCAAAGAAAAGAAGGGAGTAATGAAACATGCAACTTCTGTTCCAACATTCGTATGTTTGTTTATTGTTGCGTATTGTCTTTATACGCTTTCATTATTTTACAGTGCGATTAGTGCTGCTATAACAGGAGTATTCTGGTTTGTTCTGTTTGTGCAGAAAATGATGTATAAATGAGATTCTAAGAAATAAAATGTGGGGCGGGAGGGATTTGAACCCTCGACATTCCGCACTAAAAACGAAAGGTCGTTAGTTAGTCCCACGGTCTTCAGCCGTGTGCTCTCCCAGGCTGTAGCTACCGCCCCATTATAGATGGGAGCAAGAGTAAGATCAAGCTCATGATTTATATACTTTGTTACTCGACAACTTCTTCATCAGCAGCGTCGTCATCTGCGTAATCATCATAAAGTTCTTCTTTTTTCACAGCAGGAGCTTCTTTTGCTGGAGGAGAAGCTGGAGCGCCAGTTCCTTTACTGACCACTTCCATTTTTCCGAATTTGCCTGTAGAAAGCTGCATTTCTCCTTGATATTCAGAAACATAGCCGTTAGAAACCTTCACCGTATCGCCAACATTCACTTGACCGATTTGATCGTTCCATAAGCTGAATTTGATTGTTCCAGTTTCGTCTTTCAACTTCGCGTTTGCGACAGTGCCTGAAAAATTCGCAGAGTTCACAGTTCGTGGTTCTCCTTTTTCTGCAACAATAGCAGTAATTTCAACTTTTCCTTGTCGTGGTTGTAGGTCTTTAATTTGCATGTGATCACCGAAAACCTGAATAAAGCACGGTTATATAAAGATTTTGAAACGCAAATCTTAAATACCTCCTTCACCAGAAAAAGATTATGGTCTTAGAACAACTCTTTAAACCAGACTGGATTGAAAAAAAACCGCGACACGCATTCTTGTTAGGATTCATCTATTCTATCGTCGGTGCAATCAGCGCAAAACTCGTCTTTGGCGCAAATCCAGGAATGATGACTGTCGCATTCACCTCAATCCTTCTTCTACCATCATTAAACACCCTTCTCTCTATCGAAGAAAACCAAGCGCGATCAAAAGACAGGTATTGGATTGGAAAACAACTATGGAAAGACCATGCGGATATAATTGAAGTATATTTCTACATGTTCCTCGGGATTTTCATCACCTTCTGTATCATTTCCTTTACATTTCCAGAGCAAGCGATCATAAGCTTTTTCGAGCCAATGTTTGAAGTGATTGGCATACAAGGAGAAGCAACAACATTAATTGGGTTAGCTTCAGGAACAGGAGCTCCAACAGTCGCATCCATTTTTATTAACAACCTCATTGTTACTGTCGTCTGCCTTTTGTTGTCCTTAATTTATGGCGCAGGAGCAATTGTCTTTATCACGTGGAACGCAACAGTATGGGGAGTTGTCATTGGCTTTTTCGCGAAGCAGGCATTGCTTTCTTCAACAGGATTAAATCCAGTGACCGTGTTTATGTCAACTGTATTACCGTTTTTCCCGCACATGATTATGGAAGCGTTACCGTATTTCACCGCAGCGATTGTGGGAGGAATTGTTTCCAAAGCAGCACTCAGAGAAGAGCTTTTCTCACCAAAGTTTAATGAAATTGTCAAAGACGCTGCAATTGTGATGGTAGGAAGTTTGGTTATTCTTTTGATCGCGGCAATTATAGAGATTAAAGTCTATCCATTGCTTGCATAGTTTTTGATCAAGAAGTATTAACTTCTATATAATTTCTAAAGATAGTGATAAATACAAAGATTGCCTACTAGACACTGAACAGCGAAAGAAGTTCACGAATGCCTTCATAGACTAGGCCTCATTGAAGGCATTCTTTATTGTCACCAGCATCTGAGGGGGTAGGTATGACAGAGATTAACATAAGCATGCAACAAATGTATGAAACAGAGAAGCAGCAGAAAGAAAAGAAGGATTATAGTATAAATTATGGAATAGGATTTGCTGCAATAGTAGTTATTGGTATGGGCATGCTTATGCCTTCCCCCGCGAATTGGTATGTCTGGATAGTCGGTTGTTTAGGGCTCGGTGTTCTAAGAGAATTGTTGTAACACAAACATTATAAATCCCTTGATTTTCTGTTAAACTATGAGTATCTCAATCGAAGAAATGGCTGCATTTTGCAAGCGGAAAGGATTTGTTTATCCAACTGCAGAAATATATGGCGGTCTTGCAGGATTCTGGGACTTTGGTCCATTAGGTGTTGAACTCAAAAATAATATCAAGCGTCAGTGGTGGAAACACTTTGTCCAAAGCAGAAATGATATTTTTGGCATTGATGGTTCTATTATTACAAACAGAAAAGTCTGGGAAGCAAGTGGGCACGCGGCGTGTTTTGCAGATCTCATGCTCACGTCAAAGAAGACAAAAATCAAATACAGAGCAGATCAATTTCTTGCGGAAAAACTCAGTATAGACACAGAAGGAATTACAGTAGAAGAAGTAAACAGACTCGTCAAAGAGCACAAACTTGTTGCAGAGAATGGCGAAGAGTTTGAAGAAGTAAAACCATTCAATTTGATGTTTGAAACAGCAGTGGGTCCAACGCAGGGAACAAAGAACACTGCGTTTCTCCGACCAGAAACAGCGCAAAGCATTTTCATCAATTTCAATCTTGTCGCGGACAATGCGCGGGCAAAACTTCCATTTGGGATTGCGCAAGTAGGAAAAGCGTTTAGAAATGAAATAAGTCCAAGAGACTTCCTATTCAGAAGCAGAGAATTCGAACAAATGGAGATTGAATTTTTTGTCCACCCAGAGAAAACGCAAGATTGCCCACTTTATGAAGGTGTCAAAGATCTCAAAGTGCAACTTCTTTCTGCAGAACAACAGGAGCACAAAAAAGAACATACAGAAATTCCATTACAGCAGCTTGTAGAAAAATCACTCGCGACAAAGTGGCATGCGTACTGGCTTGCGGCATATTATGAATGGTTTATGGAATTAGGAATCAAAAAAGAAAATATCCGAATTCGAGAACATAGAAAAGATGAGCTTGCGCATTATGCAGGTGCATGTTTTGATATTGAATACAAATTTCCGTTTGGTTGGAAAGAAATCCATGGAGATGCAGACAGAACACAGTATGACTTAACAAAGCATGGAGAAATGTCTGGTAAACCAATCGTCCTGTATGACGAAGAAACAAAACAAAAGATTGTGCCGTATGTTGCGGCAGAGCCAAGTCAAGGAGTAGAACGATTGTTCCTTGCAATCTTGTTTGATGCGTATGAAGAAGATAAAACGCGAGAAAATGTGGTACTTCATTTACACCCATCACTAACACCTGTACAAATTGGAGTCTTTCCACTCGTCAATAAACTCAAAGACAAAGCGCAGGACCTCTTTGTCCAATTACAAAAACAATTTGTTTGCCAGTATGACAAATCAGGAAGCATTGGACGACGCTATGCGCGTGGTGATGAGATGGGAATTCCTCTTTGTATTACAGTAGACTTTGAATCATTGGAAGACAACGCAGTGACTGTGCGAGATCGAGAAACAACAAAACAAATACGTGTTGCGATGGATACGCTCCCAGGTGTGATTGCGCAATTCTTTGCAGGCGCATCATTCCTTTCTTTAGGCAAAGAAGTTTCTCCACCGCAGAAGACAGAAGAGTAAATAGTTCTAAGAAAACCCAAACCTATAAATACTTCTATCGTCAAAAAGAGACTAAATAAAGAGGTGCTTTAATATGGCAGGCTATGATGATTTCGTTCAATTAAATTATAAACCAAAAGCAACCGATCTTGTTGCAACTTTTCACGTCAAAGTCCCAAGTTGGCAGAAAGACACAACAGCGCTTGGCGCAGTTGCGTCAGAATCCAGTGTCGGCACATGGGCAGCAGTCAAAGCACTGCATTACAAGCACGTCCAAAAAGTTGCCGCAAAAGTGTATGAAGCAAAAAAAATTGCGCCGCGAAATTATTGGGTAAAAATAGCGTATCCTGAAGAGCATTTTGAGCCAGGAAATATGTCACAAGTTCTCGCGTCTATTGCAGGGAATGTTTTTGGCATGAAAGCAGTGGACTCTTTACGCCTGCAAGACATCCAGTGGACAAAAAAACTCATTAAAAGTTTTCCAGGCCCACAATTTGGAATTCATGGAGTCAGAAAAATCTTCAAAGAAAAAAAGCGACCATTAATGTTGTCTGTCGCGAAACCAAAAGTAGGCATGACAACTGCTGAACATGCACGTGTAGGATGGCAAATATGGACAGGAGGTCTTGATCTTTTGAAAGATGACGAGAATCTCTCCAACCAATGGTTTAATCCATTTCAGCGACGTGTCCAAACCTGTTTACAACTTCGTGACAAAGCAGAAAAATTAACAGGAGACAAAAAAAGTTATTTGATTAATGTTACCGCGCCAACAGTGCAAGAGATGGAAAAGCGCGCGAAGTTTGTCGCGAAGCAAGGCGGTGAATATGTGATGATTGACATCTGCACAGGCGGCTGGATGGGAGTGAGTTCATTACGAGAAATCTGCAAAGATTTAGGACTTGCAGTCCACGCGCATCGTGCATTCCACGGCGCATTTACACGAATTCCAGCACATGGATTTTCTATGTTAAACTTAGCAAAATCAGTTCGGTTACTTGGTGTCGACAATTTGCATATTGGAACTGCGGGAGTGGGAAAATTAGTGGGCGGCGCAAGTGAAGTAAAAAATATTCAAGAACAAATCACTGCAGAAACAGCAAAAGCAAATGCGCAAGAACATTCCTTAGCACAAAATTGGTATGGCACAAAACCGGTCTTTCCGTGTTCATCAGGAGGACTTCACCCAATTTTAGTAGAAGATGTATTAAACAGGATGGGGACAAATATTATGCTCCAAATAGGTGGAGGAGTTCACGGCCATCCAAACGGAAGTTATGCTGGAGCGAAAGCAATGCGCGAAGCAGTCGAAGCGTACATGGATGGTGTCCATGTCGATGATGCTGCAAAAACAAGCAAGGAATTGCGAGAAGCATTGGAATATTGGGGACATACGAGACCGAGATAACACAGACGCGTCTGTGGAATTAAAAAGTGAGCGCGTTGTGGGCATTCATCCAGTGACCTAAAGATCGTGGTCTTCCGCCCATTTTTTAATAGTTATTTCTTTTTTTCTTAAAAGAGAAGGGAAAACGCCACCCCTAATAAGAACTACTTTATAGTAACAACACAACGAAAACTTTATAAATACAGGAAAAACAGAGGTATAAAGTAGGGGTAGACAGTGATGACAAACAGAAAGATACTTGTTTTTGGACGACATGGTGAAGCACCGCAAAAAGAAGGTGGCGGAAGTCTTGATAGTCTTATTCCTAAAACAATAACAGATCTTTATGAAAGAGTAGGTTGTCCTTTACAAGCATTTGTTACAGAACAAGGAATAACAGCAGAAAGAACATATCTTCATCATTCTCCTGCAAATCGAACAAGATATACAGGAGAAGCAATTCTTGTCGGCGCATTCAACCTTCAACCACGAGAAGGAAGAAATCCTCCACAATCAGTTGATGATTTATCGAACTATTCTTTTAGAAATGATACATATAATGATTCTCGACTCTTTTTTGGAAAACCATACGTCAATATGGCTGTCTACAACGCAAATAATGCAGTCTGTAATCGTAATATGGATTATTGGCTTGCACATCCTGAAGCAACAGAGCATGATGGCGCGCCAATAGAATCATACAGATCTGTAGAAGCAAGAATACGAGAAGCGACACGAGATGCAGTGCGAAGATTCATGAGTGATGATTATGACTTTGGGATTCTCATTACACACGCAGGGCTTGCAGAAACAGTTGCAGCAACATTGATAGGAACAGCACAACGCGTAGAAAAGTGCGATGATATTGGTGGCGGATTTGCGATGGCAGATAGCGCAAAACTCGTGATCGACAAAGTGGGTGGTCCTCATATTTTTATGGATGTTGCGTATGTAGAAAGAAATGGACAATCATATAAAGTTGATTTGGATAAACTGAGGTAGAGAAATATGAGAAACATTACAGGAATAGAAATTGGTTTGATTGCAGGGATTATTGGAGTAAGCACAGTAGGGATTACTTCTAGTGCATATATCGACTTTCCTGGTTATGGAGACAAATATCAGACAGGAAGAACAAAAAATGCAGTTGCATCTGTTGTTGCTGGCGTTGTCGCACATAAAATGTATGAAAATGCCTCCATTGATTTAGAAGTTCAAAAGCCATTGTGGCCTGATGCTAAACTCACAGGAACCACAACGCAGAACGCCGTAGATACATATGTTGATCTTATGTTTACAAGCTCACAGTTCCAAGCAACTGCTGATGGTCGTGGATATCTTTCTGGAGAAGTAAAGAAATCTGATTTTAATTGGAATGTGCAACAATCTGATCAAAACACCTATGAAATGAGTCGATTTGGACATAAATTTGATTCGGGACTTCATATTACTGTTTCTGATGGGGTAATCAGTGGAACATATACACGAACAGGCCCTCATTTTGACTGGAATATTTCCGGAACATATGATACTCAGGGAAATGTGATGATTGATATAGATCATCCCACGATTTTAGGGATAACATTAGAAGGAAAAATTACAGAAAAGCAGAGGTAAACAAAAATGACAACATCAACAAAAAGTTCAGTATCATCTAATAAATCATTAATGCCTAATACTCTTGGAATTGCTTCTTTAGTTACCGGAGGATATCATGGTTTTTATGATGCGCAAGGAGTTTATTTGTCTCCATCCACAGAATGGATGTTAATTTATGGTCCTACGCTTGTTCGAGGAGGAGTAAGTGGGTTTTTAGGAGGCATCTATGGAGCGATAGGTGGTGGAATGTTAGGATTATATTCTTTTAGCTCGCGTCTTGCTATTCCCAAACAACCTTCTGAAGTGTCCATAATTGAAGAAAGAGCGCTTGAAGAAAGATTAGGCGAAGCGACGCTAAAAGGTGCCATCACTGGAGTTCCAAAAGGTATAGTCCTAGGAGGGTTTACTGGGGCTGGGAAAGGGGCAATCCAAACACTAGTTGGTTACGGAATAGGTTACATGGTTGGGTATGTTACTAAATAAAAAAATATGAGGTAAACAAAAATGACAAAGCAATTAATCGTTGACGTGAGTAGACATTTAGATTCGTTGAGATATGAAGGAAAGAAGTGGGATGCACCTTCTCCAGTAGGGATGACACAGGAAGCACCTGAAGCTGCAAGCAGAATAAGTATTTCTGATGGAGGAATATGGTTTTATCGCTCTGGAACAGCGAGAACAGCTATGGGTATCGCAGCTATTGCTCATCATTTAGGCATTGAGGATTTGTATATTAAAAGAGTTGATGCATTAAGTGGCATGGAAAGATGCAAAGAAGATGATGCAAGAATAAAGGAAATTACTCAAGGAATTGAAGATAGAGTAGAATTTGAAAATAGAGTTGTCGAATATTGCGCAAATCCTGCAAACTTGCACGCTGGAACAGAATTACCGGTACAAGTTGGACAACGATATCAAGGACACGTTCATGCAGTCACAAGACATTTTGAGGATTTGAAAGATGGACAAACAGGACGAGTTTTTAACATGGGACATGAACCCTGTTTAACCATGCTTGTCATGCAAGTAACAGGAAAGCCATATGATGCAAATGTGTTTGGTGGCGCTGCACGAACTGCAGAAGTAGTGCAATTCACCATGGAACAAGCAAAGAGTGGTGTTATTGCTGTCCAAATGAAATATCGTGACATGACTGCAAATTACACCATTTGTTAATTTTTTCTTTTATTTTTTAGCAATAATCGTGAAAAACAATGAACCAAAAACTCCAAGAACACAAAAACCAAGAATGGGTTATGATAAGCAAAAGAGGGCGAATGAGTTTGCTCCCGAATGTGTATTCTATGGAAGCAGTCACCTCAATAACAAAAGAATTATTGAACGGATTAACGATGGAACCGATTCTTCTTTTATTCGAAAAAAGAGACATGCACATTGCTGTCGAAAAAGAAAGCATGGAGCGAATAAATAAAGAGGGCATCGAGCAGCTAAGAAAGAATCCAGAACTTTTCAAGCAGAACATTGCTTCAATAGCACCAATAGCTGAACAATGGCTCGATTGGCTAAAAGAAACAAAAAAACGAGACTTGAAAAGTGTTTCTGACAAAGAGCTTGTAGACCTCTATCTCAAATATCGCGCGTTCTACAAAGAAGTCTATGGTCGTTATTTTGTTGTCCTTGTCCTTGAACAGCCACTCACAAAACATCTTCAAAAACTTTTAGAAACAAAAGAAAATGCTGCAGAAGCATTTACCACACTGACATTCACATATGATGCAATGCACACCAAGCAGGAAGAAAAAGAACGGCTGAAAATTGCAGCACAGATCAAAAACAACCTGACCTGGAGTGAATTGTTTTCAAAAGGAACAAAAGACATTGAGGAAGCGCTTGCCAAAAACCAAGAACTAAACGCATATATAGAAAAACATACGGAAAGATGGTTCTGGATAACGCGCGATTATGAAGATCCTATTCTTACAAAGAAAGAAGTTATTGAGAAAATAAAAGAAACACTAAACGAATCGGATGTTGAAGAGAAAGCAAATAAAGCAGAAAATGAAAAACAAGAAGTAGAAAAGAGAATCAAAGAAAAAGAAACAGAACTCCAACTCAGCGAAGAAGAAAGACAATTTTTCTCAATAATGAGAGAAGGAATCACGTTAAAAGAATTACGAAAAAAACTCGTTTCACAGTCATTATATTATTTTGATCATGTAATAGAGGAAATAAGTAGAAGAACAAGCCTCTCTTTACCATTAGTGCGAATGCTACTCCCACATGATCTTGAAGCAGCGATAATAAATAAGGAAGACAGAAAAGAACAAATTGAAAAAAGGTATGAAAAATGCGTTGTTGCATGCAAAGAAGGATCATATACGTTGTTTGAGAATGAAGAAGCAGAAGAGCTTTTTAGCGCAGTAAAAAAAGTAAATAAAGATGCAAAAGAACTGAAAGGACTTTCTGGCGCAGCGGGCATTGCGCGAGGACCTGCAAGAATTATCTTTCACCCTTCTGATTTTCACAAAGTACAAAGCGGAGACATCATGATTACCGTGCAAGCTGTTCCATCGTTTATCAAACCACTAATGCTGTGTAAAGGGATTGTTGCAGATGGCGGATCAGGAATTACTTCGCATCCTGCAACACTCGCAAGAGAAGTAGGAATTCCCTGTGTTGTGCAAACCAAAATTGCAACAGAGATAATTAAAGATGGAGATATTGTAGAAGTGGATGGGAATACCGGTTTTGTGCGAATTTTACAATAATATTTTAAAGAGAAAAGATTCCATTACAAAGAAATGAACAAACACAAATGGGTAGCAGTCGCAGCTGATTTTAATTCTCCGTTTATTAGAAATTATATTTTTGTGAAAAGCTTTTTCTCGTATCCAAAACTTGGTGCTCCAAGAATTCCATTTGCAATGGCAGCAAGAAGAAATAATATCGAATATATTCCTGATATGATCCAGTGGCAAGTTTGCCATGATGCACTAAAGAAGAAAGTAGAAGAAGATATGTACTTTGTGGATACACTCATTGACAAAACAATGAAAATTGGAGAGGAAGTGAATGCATGGACAGAGAAGAAGCTCTTCAAAGCAGATCTGAGAAAAGCAACACCTGAAGAGTTACTAAAGCTCTTGCATGAGTTTATTGACAAAGTCGGCTCGCTTTATACGTATGGAACACTCCTCCCTATTTTAGACTTTGGAGGATTTGCATTTGTCGAGGGCAACCTAAACAAATTCCTGAAGGAAAAACTATCTCCCAAAGAATATGCAGAAGCGTATGCAGTGTTCACCGCACCACCACACAATTCGTTCCAACAGGACCAAGAAGAAGATCTTCTTGCGTTGATGGCGAAATTTTTCTCAAGGAGTGATTGGAAAAAAGACATTGCAACAAAGACGCTAAAAGAAATCAAACAAAAATATCCCATATTTGCAGAGAAATTAAAGAAACATACAGAAAAATATTGCTGGGTATATTACGTCTTTGCAGGTCCAGCGTTTACAGAACAGCATTTTCTTGATTTCATGAAGGATTATCTGAAAAAAGGAATAAACCCAGGAGAGAAATTAGTAGAGATGGAAGCAAAGAAGAAAGAGATGAAGAAAAAGAAAGAAGAATATCTCCAAAAGCTCAAGCCAAACGAATTCCAAAGAATGATATTGAATGTCGCTGGAAAAGTCGTATGGAGTAAACCAAGAAGAAAAGATTACCAAAGTAAGTCCTATTATCATTCTGAAAAGCTGATGAGAGAAATAGGACAACGGCTTGGATTAACGTTGGAAGAAGCACGATCCACCCCTATCGACATGATTGAAAACGCATTACTGCATGGAAAACCAGTAGATAAAGAAGTAATAAAACAAGTATTTGAATTTCATGTCTGTGTTCCGCTAGATAATGGCACAGTAGATGTGCTTTATGGGAAGAGAGCTGAAGAGTTTTACAAGCAAGTGCAGAAAGAAGAAGAAAAAATACAGCAGCAAACAGAACTCAAGGGAATGTGTGCCTGTAAAGGTGCTGCGCAAGGAAAAGTTAAGATTGTCAACACGACGACGGATATGGAAAAGATGGAATACGGAGATATTCTCGTTGCAATAGCAACAACACCAGCTGTTGTCCCTGCGATGAAAAAAGCAGCAGCAATAGTGACCGATGAAGGCGGTTTAACGTGCCATGCTTCCATCGTCAGCAGAGAACTAGAGATTCCCTGTGTTGTAGGAACAAAAGTCGCAACAAAAACATTCAAAGACGGCGATCTTGTTGAAGTGGATGCGACGAAAGGAATCGTGAGAAAGATATGAATGAAGAAAGCTATTGGATAAAAAACGCAGAAGACGATAATGCAAGTCTGTTCCCGGTCTATTTTGCATATTATGCGACATATCATGATATGCCAAAAATAGCTGGAGTGCAGCTAAAACAAGGTGCAATGGAATTTTTCAATCATAAATTCAATTTCTTTGCAAAAATGCCAGAATGGAAAGATACTGGAGCATTGCTCACAAAAAGAGCAATAGAAGAAAAAAGCCTTTTTCCAAAGATACGACAATTGTCTGTTCAGTATACAAACGAGCTAGTTGCAATAGCAGAAGAAATTGCAAAGCAAGATTCTAAAAATGCAACAAACGAACAGCTGAACAAACAGTTTTTAGCGTTGTGTATTGCACTAAGAAAGAAATGGGGTGTTGGATTCACCCACGTGCTCTTTGACTTTGACTATACACACCTCACAGATAAACTTACCACAATCTTACAAAGAAGAACAACAGATATCCAACGGACGCTAAGCATACTCGCAACTCCTGAAGAAGAAACAACGATAAAAGAAGAAGAAAAAATGTTTCTCAAACTTATACAAAAAGCGCAAGAAGAAGGAAAAGAGAGTAAACAAGTGCATAACGCTCTAAGAAAACATTATGAAGAGTATAAATGGATACGACATGGTTGGGATGGGCCTGACGCGTCGTTTTCTTATTTTGAAGAGAAACTAAAAACTGCCCTTGAAAATAAAATTAATGCAAAACAGCAATTGGAGTTAATGGAGAAAAATAAAAGAGAGTTCTTGAAAGATCAGAAAGAAGTAGAAGAACAACTTCATCTCACAGAAGAAGAAAAGAGGCTTTTCTGGATGGCAAGAAGTATTGTGTATCTCAAAGGATACAGAAAAGAACAGATTTTCCATGTATTATCACTTGTTGAACCATTTATGGGAGAAATAGGAAACAGAATAAATCTGAGTCTTGCAGAAGTTAGGTTCTTAACCCAAGAAGAAGTAACAGAAGCACTTTTGAGAAAAAAGAACGTTAAAGAAATAGCACAAAAAAGAAGAGAATATTGTGTTTATCAGATGGACAATGGGAAGATCAAAATTCTTACAGATAACGAAGCAAAAGAATTTGTCAAAGGAGTAAGGCAAGTAAAGATAGACCTAAACATTAAAGAACTAAAAGGGATGTGTGCACAGCAAGGAGAAGCTAAAGGAATTGTCAAGCATGTTGCAACAGCAGAAGATATGGTAAAGTTTAACAAAGGAGATATACTTGTTTCTGCTGCAACAAACCCAATGATAGTTCCCGCAATGGAGCGTGCTGCTGCAATAATTACAGACGAAGGCGGCTTAACCTGTCACGCGTCGATTGTAAGCAGAGAACTTGGAGTACCTTGTATCATTGGAACAAAGATTGCAACAAAAGTGCTCAAAGAAGGAGATTGGGTTCATGTAGACGCCACGAAAGGCATAATAAGAAAAATAGACCAATAAAAAGAACAATGATAAAAACAAGAAAGTATATTCTCCTCAACAACGACGTCGACACTTCTTTCGCCGCGTTAGAAATGACATGGTATGGAATGCGAGATAAGAGAATAAAAGAGCAAGTAGGAATGCTTCTCCCCAAATCATTTTTTGAAGTAGTCAAAGGAAAGACCATTAACTATTATTCTGATGCACAAGAAAGCAAGTTGTTTATAGAAAAGTGCACAGAAGCAGTGCTCACAAAAGAGAAAATGCTTTTAGAGCATAAGAGAAAAACTAAGGATATAACAAAAGAAATGCTGAAGTTTGCGAAAGAAGTAGCGCCAAAGATAGAAACACTTTCGAATCAAGAACTTGTTAAAGTGCTGAGAGAAACCAAACGATTGCAAGCAGAATGTGTTGTGTATGGAACAGCAGAGGGGTTTGCGGATGTTTTAGGAGGCATGACAAACAAACTTATTGCAGTAGTGGAAAAAAGAAAGAAGCTGAAGCATGCGATGCATGTATACACAAGCGTTTTGGCAATGCCAATAGAGAAAACCTACACAGAAAATGCACAAGAAGAAATAAGAAATGCAAAAGAGACCCCAAAAGCGCTTGCGGAAAAATATTTCTGGTTGCATCAGGGGTATATTGGAAGAGGAATAACAGAAGAAGAAATAAAGAAAATACAAAAAACAAAAGCAACAAAAGAAGAATATGATCGAAAAGAATTGTTTGAAGAGCTTCATCTTAATGACGAAGAAAAGAAGCTATTTCAAATAGCGCAGGACGTTATCTCCATAAAAGCAGATCGCGTTGATATGAGGCAAGCCCTTTGCGTTATTTTAAACAGGATCATTGACCTGCTTGCAAAAAGAGGGAATGTTGAAGCGCAATTTCTTGAAACTCTTTCTGTAGAAGAACTTTGTGAATGCGTAACAACAGGAAAGATTCCAAAAGATCTTAAAATGCGCTGGCAACAAGGGATTTACATTCCTCAAGAGAATGGATATAAAGTGATAACTGGAAATGAGACTAAAACATTTATGAAAGAGAGTGTCCTTGAAGAAAAGACAGAACAGGAGAATGTCATAAAAGGACAAGTGGCGCAGCCAGGAAATGTCATAGGAAGAGTAAAGCTGGTTTTTGGTCCACAGCATAATAGTAAAGTACAAGAAGGAGATATCCTTGTTGCACCTGCAACAAGTCCGCAGTTTTTACCCGCAATGGAGCGTGCTGCTGCATTTGTCACAGATGTGGGTGGAATTACCTCCCATGCAGCGATTGTTGCGCGAGAACTCAAAAAACCATGTATTGTCGGAACAAAACACGCGACACAAGTTCTGAAAGACGGAGACGTGGTCGAAGTAGACGCTTCAAAAGGAATAATCACAATATTAAAAAAGAACAACGCTTCGCAATAAGCAATGCCCACATGCACAATCTGCGACAATGATGTCTTTGATAAAAAAGAGAATCTCATCAAAGAGTACAAATATTGGAATCTTCTTGTAAGAAACAGAAATTGGACATTAGGAAACTGTGTCGTCATTCTGAAAAGGCATGCAGAAGCATTAAGCCAAACAACAAAAGAAGAGATGGAAGAGTTTGGAATAGTCACAAAAGAAACTGAACATACGCTCAAAAAAGCGTTTAACTACGATAAAATCAATTGGATGCTCTTGATGATGCATGACAATCACGTCCATTTTCATGTTGCGCCGAGATACGTGACAAAGAAAACATTTGCAGGAATAGAATGGACTGATGAAGCATGGCCTGCAATGACCAAATTATTCACAGAACAAAAACAACCAGTTGCACAAGAAGTTCTGAATAAAATGAAAGAAGAGATAAAGAAACATCTATAAATTTCTCCCCGTAATAATTCTCCCCAATGCATGCGCAACTCTTCTGCTATACAGTAGATTAATGTGCGTTGTTGCGCGGGAAGCGCCAAAATCAACTAAAGAATAATTTGCTGCATCAGGAATAGGTAAATGTGCATAAGGATGTGGAACAACAACGTCAGCAGGAGCAGTAAGTGCCCAGATTTTTTCTCCATGAAGAAGCGTCGGATAACGTTGTTCCCAAGAACGAATATAATCACTTTCCGCACGCATTTGGTACGCACTAAAACCATAGCCACGTCGTGCTTCAGGAGTTCCATGATGTGGCCCAGTCACAAGAAGAAGATGAGACACTCTTTCTTTCTCCGCAACAGTAAGACGATCATAGTACAGGTTCAACGCAACAAGAGAACCTAAGCTATGGCCATAAAGAACAAGACGCGCATCTGTTGCTCGAAGAATATTTTTCACATGCGTTCCAAGGTAGCGCGCGCTTAAGTTAATATCTCTAAATGTGCCATATTGAGGTGCAAAAAAACCAACACCATAATCTTCTTCAAGAACACGCTGATGCACTGGTCCAAAATGTCCTTTGTCTGCAAAATAGCCATGAATCGCAAAGACAATAGTGTCAAGTGTTTTTGTTTTTGGGTCATCAAGAAATGTTTTAAGTTCTCCTTTATTATTAAAATCCTCAGTCACTGCGCGAACACCCCAATCCAAAGTCGCGCGAGCCATCCAAGGAAGTTCAAGAAGATATGCAGGATTATGTACAACAGCACCAAAAACCCTACGAGGAGTAAAATGTTGCACAATTGGTCCAACATGAGAAACGCGAGACATAGAAAAAAGAGGTAATTTCAGCTATAAAAAGGTGATGACTCACATCTGCAACCATCCTACTTCATCCGCATCAAATTCAAATTCTGCAATCATTTGTTCTCGCATGGTTTGATTATTTCTAAAAATATGCTTCACATACGGAACAACATGCTGCACTGCGTAAGAGCTGGAAATATGATTTTTCGCTGCAATCTTTTCTGCAATCCCTAAGCGTTTTGCGTACTTTTGTTTTGCGATCCACATTTTTAAGATACGCTGCGTTTGTTGATACGCAACAGGGTTCTTGTTTCGTTCAGTCTTTGAAACAGCAACCCCTGCACTCAGCAATGCGTTGACATACAATAAAAATCCCCAATGCTGCCAGCGCCGAATTCTACCAGTAAACACGTCTGCGCGAGAAACCATGTCATACGCCTGCGCAAGAGATTGCGGGTCAAGGTATTCTTTTGGCAAATTTTCATCAATCCATAAAGCGATTTTATCAAGATCTTCATGCACATTGTCAAATGCGGCAAGCGCGACAGCAGCGTCTTTGACTTTAAAGACTTTGACGAGTGCATCTTCTATTGCTTCTTGTTTGTTTCGAAATCCAAGTTGATTAATCTGCTCCATAGTGATTTTTTGTGTGCCAAGAGATTGCAGATCGTTGATTGCTGCGCGCAAATCTCCATCACACTGCCGAGCAAGCGTCTTCAAAGCAGCGTCATCAAAAGAGATATTTTCTGCAATGCATATTTTTTTAAGAACATCAGCAACTAATGTATGCGAAAGAGGAGGAAATGCAACTGCCTGGACTTTCTTCAAAAGCGATTTCACTTTTTTATCAGTCGCATCCTGACACGTTAAAAAGATAGGGAACGCAGTGCCATCGATAACTTCTTCGATCGCGCTTATGCCACCTCGATCTTGGTTGCCTGATAAGCCATCGACTTCATCAACAAGAATAATTTTTCCTGCAGAAAAAAGAGACATCTGCTTCGACGCAGTACCGATAATAGAGAGGACAAGTTCTTTGTTTCGAAAATCCGATGCGTTGATTTCAATAAGTTCGTAATTCGTCTCCCGAGCAAGCGCATGCACTGCAACAGTTTTGCCGCATCCTGTTGGTCCATGAAGGAGCATTGCTTTTCGCTTTTGTTTTTTGAAGTTCTGAAAAAAAGAGAGCATTTGCTGGAGTTGTTCTTGATGCAAGCCGTAAGAAG
>CAYLMH010000023.1:0-1349 GCA_964385055.1 uncultured Methanosarcinales archaeon | reverse complement strand
AAGAGAATGTTTTTGGTTCGTATTTGAGCGTCCACGGAAGGAGTGTTGCTTTGTCCATAAGAAAAGGAGATCAAGGGAGAATTTATTAAGCTATTGGTCACTTTTTCTTTTTCATCCTCACATGTTTATACACAAATTTCAATGCTTTTTTGTGATCACCCATAGGAATGGTTTCTAAAAGCAAGGTCTCAAGCTGTTTCTCTTCCCATTCACGAAGAATAACGCGGAATCGATGCAGAAAATACCCATGACTTGCTTTACCAGTCACAATAAAGCCACTGCCAAAAACATGACGAAAAATGCTTAATGCTCTGCGAAGGTGATAATTACTGGTAATCACCACAACATCTGTTCCTAATTTTTTCTTTAAGATAATGTCTTTCGAAAAAACAGCGTTACCAATCGTATCTTTGGATTTTTCTTCAAGAAGAAGCGAGCTTTTTCTAACTCCTTTTTCAAGAAGAAGTGTTGCCATGAGTAATGCTTCTGTAAGTTTTGGAAATTTTGGATTGGTAGAACCGCCGGAAAGAATAATTTTTCGAATCACTTTTTTTTGAAGAAGTTCTTGAGCTTTGAGCACTCTTTTTTGCACATCGCGAGGGAGTGTTCCTTCATCTGTTATTCCTCCACCAAGAACAATACCGATAGTCATGAGGGTATTTTAGAATAAAGTAATTAATAAAAGTATCGGGAGGATGAGCCATCATCTTTAAATATCCCTACTAATTGCAGAAGGGTATGACAAACAAAGAGAAGCAGGAACAAAAACAAGCACAATCTTCCCAGCCAGTTCCTCCTCTACAATCCACTCCAAAACAATACGATCCACTCATCGAAGAAAAGAAATGGCAGCAGTATTGGGAAAAAAATAAGACATACACATTCAACCCAAAGAGTAAGGCAAAAATCTATAGCATCGATACTCCTCCTCCAACTGTTTCTGGAAAAATGCATTTAGGGCACGCATTCTCGTACAGCCAACAAGATTTTGTCGCGCGCTATCATCGCATGAAAGGAGAAAATGTCTTTTATCCATTTGGAACAGATGATAATGGTTTGGCAACTGAGCGAATGATCGAGAAGATCAAAAATGTCAAAGGAAAAAAGATGCAGAGAAATGACTTTATCAAACTCTGCAACGAAACATTGAAAGAAATCCGCCCGGCATTTGTGCAGGGATGGAAAGACGTCGCAATCAGTTGTGATTTTTCTTTGTTCTACTCCACGATCAACGACCACTGCAGAAGAATTTCGCAGGAATCATTCATCCAGCTCTACAAAGAAGGTCGGGAATATCAAAAAGAAGCGCCAACAATGTGGTGCACAGCATGTCAAACAGCAATCGCGCA
>CAYLMH010000022.1:0-22596 GCA_964385055.1 uncultured Methanosarcinales archaeon | reverse complement strand
ACTAGTTTGCGAGCCGTAAAACCCATGCCTTTAGGCATGGGATAGGCGAGCATAATGTAAGTGGCGTTTCCGTGTTATACACAAAAATTCTTTCGGTATATTCGAAAAAAACATACGAAAAAACAAAAATACCGAAACATATTCGGCTTAACCGAAAATCTTACGAATCATCCGAAGGATTTTCGGAAAACTCGACGAAAGGTTTCTTAATAAGTTTGTTCTAAGAAAAGATAAATCTTTTGGCGAGGTCTCCTAGCTTGGTTAGGGAGAAGGCCTCAAGAGCTCTCCACAGCGATGTGAAGAGCTTTGGAGTAAGCCTTTGTGTTACACGACACGCGCGGGTTCAAATCCCGCCCTCGCCGTTTATTATTCTCTTCTTCAATTTAAACTTTTCCCTAAATCTTGTATGGACACTACTTTTATAAATCCTGCTTCATTACCCTCAAACTATGGGAAAACGAGTACCTTTAGCAATGATTGCAGTGTTGTTAGTGACAACGATTCTCTGCTTTGGCGCGCTCTTGTTCGCTCTCACCTTTATGGGAGAAACAGATAGCACAGCAGACACAACTGTAGAACAGCCATCACGAAATGATGCTCCTACAGGATATTCTTTTGCTTATCCTGCGCCAGTGACAGGAACGCAAACGTTTATCTTTGGAACTTCAGATGATGAAGATTCTGAGGAAGAAGATGACACTTTAAGCAGTTCTGATCAACAGCTTCTCGAAAGCGCGGAAAATGCAATTGACGAAATTGATGACGCACTCGATGATATTCAATCAGAATTAAATGATGTTGAAGATGACATTGACGACGCGGATGATGAAAGCGACATTGACGATGTTCTTGATGATCTTGACGACCTCGAAGATGAAGTCCAAGATGAGCTTTCCGCAATCAGCAGATGGTACAATCTCCTTTATGATGTCGAAGGTTCAGAAGCAGATTCTCTTCAGGATCGATTAGACTTCCTTGAGGAACAAGCAGAAGATCTTCAGGATGAAATCAATGAAGCAGAAAACGACGCTGAAGATGAAGAAGACGAAATAGAAGATGAGGAAGAAGATTCCGATGGCGACGGTGTTTCCGATGAAGATGATGTTTGTGAAGGATACGACGACACAGAAGACACAGACGGTGACGGAACACCAGATGGCTGTGATCCTTAAATCTGAACTCCGATAATTTTTTATTCTTTTTTTTTATTGATCTTTTATTCTTACTGTATCTGTGTCTTCAGTTATCTCACTTCTGTTCTGCTCTCTTATTGAAAGATAGAATGAATAATATCCTTTGACATTGCTGACATGATTTTTGATTTCCAGTGCTTTCTTTTCTCTAGCATCTATACTTTTCATTCCGTTTTTTGTTCCGTATACATCTGCGATAAGATCTTGCGTAATCATGACAGCAACCTGATCCCATGTTGGATCAGACCATTCTGTTTTTTCAATTGCTCTTCGGATAAGTTCACTTCCTGCGTTGTACGCAGCAATTGTGAAAATATCTTTCTCAGTATAGTCTTTGAACTGTTCCTGAATTCTTTCGTAATATGCCACTCCCGCAGCAATACTTTTGTTTGGATCTGCTCGATCGTCTCTTCCTTTGCACTTCTCATTATCGCAAAGACCATATGCTACTGCAGTAGGGGGGATAAATTGCATGGGTCCATATGCTCCTTGTTTTGACCCCGCATCAAGAACTCCTCGTGATTCCTGCGCAATAAGTGCATAAATCATTCCAGGATCCATCTTTGCGGGATCAACATACGCTCTCACTATTTCTCCATACTTTTGCTCAATATCTATGACAAGTTCAAGTGGGCTTTTGTACAATCCGCAATACTTGTTTTTACCGCCTTGCGTGTTGCAGCCAGATTCTTTTGCGACTTTGAATCCGATGTCTTCATCCATATAGCAGAGCGGATTTACTTTTCCTTTGAGGACAGCAGCATTCCCTGTCGTATCTTGAAGGTATGGAGAAACACCTTCATCAATGATCATAAAGTGGAGATGCGGTCCTGTGGAGCGTCCATTCTTTCCATCAGCGCGCCCTCCTGACAGTCCTATTCTTTCTCCAGTGAGAAGTTGATTTCCTGGTTTAACATAAATAACATCTAAATGTCCATATTCTGTGAATATTCCTTCTCCATGATCTATTTGGACTATGCCTCCTTTCTGATGAACATCTACAACAGTACCATTTCCAACACTGAGAACAGGCGTATGCCATGACGCTTGTATATCAATTCCCTTGTGATGCGCTGATATAACTGACGTTCTTCTGCCAGAACTTCTATAGCCAAAACAAGAATTGACTTGCTTCCAATCAGATTCAACAGGCCACGTTGTAAAAGGTGGTTTTGCAGTATATTCAATCTGTGGTTCTTGCGCTTGTTCAACACGCGTTGTTTCATCTCTTTGTTCAATAACATTTTCTTTTACCATTGTTGCTGTGCTTGCAACTCCTGATAAACTGAGATGCAGACAGCTTCCAAGAAGAAGTGTTCCTGTTGGAATTGTCATACTATATTTCATTTCTGGCATTTTTCTTGCTGCTGTTTTTCCGGTCATAAAAGAAGCAATGGACAATGCTGCTGTATAGAGAAAAGGCGCATCTGTGACATACGAGAGGAAAGTTCCCGCAACTACCGCGGTTGTTGCTCGCGCAACTGTTTTCACTATTTCTCGCTGATTTTTTCTTATGTAACTTTCTCTTTGCATTTCAGGAAGCAAAAAATTCACAAATGTATCTGCATAGCGAATCGCAAAACTTCCTGCTAATCCTGCTGCAACTGCTTCTGCTCCTGAAAGTTCTGGATTTGCTGTTTCCATCGCTTTAAGACTCAATGCATACATTGTTGCAGGAAGCAGAGATCCAATAGTGTGATGCAGCGCTTCCCAATTTCCATGAATAAGGTCGCTCAGTTCTTGTCTTGGTTTTTCTTCTCTTATTTTTCTTCGTGCCATTTTATTGTTGTTTCCATTCCCCAAACTCACTGTAAATTCCTTTTGTCCCGTGTGTCTGTCGCCAGCCACCAACATTGTTGACGTTAAGACTTTCAAGTAATTTTAATCTGTCTTCAAACACTTTTGAATCTTGTAAGTATGCTGTTCTATCTGCTGTTTCTATACGGAGTTCTCCATTAGAATATCCTGTTGATTTTGCAGCATCAATGTATCTCTGATTGTTTTGCGCGCTGATCGTTCCCACTGCACTTCCTGCCTTTGTCCAGACGTACCCGTAAAGGGGCATGAGAAAAACAATCTGATCATTTTCAATGCGCGTTTGCGCATACGCGATAATATCATCTATTTTGTCATTGGGTAATACAGGAGACGCTCCTCGTCTTCCTTTGTGGAAATCGTATGCCATAATGTGAATAAAATCCGCATACTTCGCAAGACCTTGGTAATCATAAAACCCGTGATGCCTGTAGCCTGCTTTTTCACTGCCTTCAAATCGTGGACTTACTGCAACCGCTATTTCATATTGGCCAGCAGGAAGTTCTTGACGCAAACGTCTCATAAATTCTACATACGCAGCACTACTTTCACTTCCTAAGGAAATTGTTTCTAAATCCACTGCAACGCCATCATATCTTTCTTCTTTAATGGCATCTGCGATACGATCCGCAGCAGTGGAAGGATTATCCAAAATTCTTTGCACTACTGGTTTTGTGAACGCGCTGACCATCGGCAATACTTTCACACCGCGTCCATGCGCTTTTGCAATAATTTTCTCTTCAAGTTTTTCAGAACAGCGCTGTTTGAGCAGCAGTGTTGTTTTATTGTCCGCGACAAATTCGTAGGTGTGCGGATGCCAGTAGTCGATGACCGCAAGAGCTTCTTCTTCCATCTTTCCGCTCCCTAGTGCTTGATTGTACATGAAGACATTTTTTGACCCGTCCCCTACTACACGGATCGGTGGTGGAAGCGGTGGTGCATCTTCCTTCTCTTTCGCGGATTCAAATGCGAAGACGTATTCGTTTCCTTTTTCATTTCCAAACCATTTGTGATCTATTTTCTTGTCTCCATTCCATACTTCAACGAGAAATTTGAAATTTGTCCCAACTTTCTCAGCATCTTTTCCCGCAAGCGGATTGATCATCGCGGTGTCTGGAATAAACGCGCTTTCAATTCCAGCGTCATATTCGAAAATTCCTGAAATAACTGCTTTTCCGACGTTGTCTATGTGAAGGTCGCTTCTTTCTCCCAGATAGACGAGATCATCGTAAAAGTTCTTTGCACCTGTTTTTGGGACGTTTGGTTGCGCTTCACTTGATGGCAGCATGAAATATCGAACAGTGAGATCTTTTCCTTTGTAATTTCCAGCTAACGTTGCTTTGACATCAATCGTCATCATTTCTCCATCGTCTATCTTTCCGTTTTTGTCCTCATCTTTACTGACGATAATTTGCATTCCTATGTCATCATGTCGTGCAGCATCTGTTGGATATTCTTTTGGAAGGCAGTTATATGCACAATAAATTCCATGCCCTACGATATAGCTGAGTCCTGCGACTGTCATCGCTGTTCTTCCTGTTCTTTTGAAAAACGCTTTTTTCTCTGTGTCTTTTTTTTCTTTCTCCCTGTTTTTTGTTTGGACTGCTGTTGCATTGAGAAGTTTTTTCCCGATATAATACGCTGCGCCAAGTGCGAGTCCAAACATTCCATAATCAGGGAGTCTGTGAAGTGTATCTATGGCGAAATCTTTTGAAACAACTTCTTCTTCTAGGTGAAGAAGTTTATGCAATCCGAGGACTGCTCCAACTGCGCCTGTGCTATATACTGCTGCAGCTGCTTTGTACCCAAACTTGTTATTGACGTATTCACCAATCTTTCCGATGACTGTTCCATATGCGATTGCAGATCCTGCTGCAACACCGCCTGTCACTAATGCGGTATCAAGTACTTGCGCGCTCGCTTCTGCCCCGCCCACTGCTGCCGCTGTTCCAATCACTAACGCGTCAAGTGTTTGTCTATGATTTCTGTAGAAGCGTGGAACTCGTTTTTCGCAAAGTCTTTTTTCCCGCGCTGCGAGACTTTCATATATACTTGTTGTTGCATTGTCTGCTTTTTCAGAAATATACCTCTCTGCTCGTTCAATTCTTGGTATAGCAGACGCCACAGTTGCGTTTCTTGCGCGGACATATCCTCTTAGTATAGCGCTGCTTATCACTTTCCTTGCGCTGACTGCATGATCGCGCCATGTGGGTCGTTTCTTCGGAGCACTCTCTATTTTTTTACGATTTGTCAAATTTCTTCACTAATCGGTAGCAAAAGAAGTCGATTTATAAATGTTTCTATTTTTTTGTCATGATTTGGTGGTTAATCCGGATTATTATTCTTTGCCCTTTCTGGTCCTATTTCTTTGTTTTACTTGCCTTTTCTAATAAAAAAATACCCCAAAGTACCACGTCAAAAAAAGACGTGGTGCTTTGGGTCCCCCTGGCAGTTTTGCTTTACGGGTGCGTGTTTTCTTCTTTAATGGCTATAGAACTTGGTTCTACTTGTAAAAAGAATCTTTGGCGAATAATTATGAACTCAATTTACCTTCACATCAAGAACCGCTTTAATCTTTTTGACCGCGTCTTTCAGATCTTTTATTTGCGCTTCATCAGGGACATGAATTTTGAGCTTAATAATAACATTATCTTTCTTGTTTTTGGTATGAATGGAAATGATATTGATTTTCATGGATGCCATAAGGTTCATGACATCCGCGAGAAGTCCAACCCTGTCATGCACGACAATCATCAATGTTGCCTGCTGCATTGTTTCTTCCTGCGTCCAGGAAACAGGAAGCTCTTTTGTGACATCTAGCGAGTAAATATTCGCGCATTCTTTTTTATGAATGGTAATTTTTTTGTCTTTTGTCAGGAAACCTCGAATAGGATCACTTCTATGCGGGCTGCAGCATTTGGAGATTTTTACTGGCGCTGGTTTTCCGTCTATGCGAATAAATTTGACCAGTGTCGCTTCGCTTATTTCTTCTTCCTGTCGCATTCCCTTCTTTGGATCATCTTCTGCTTCTATTTTTAGACAACTTCGTATTTTTGATTTTGCTTTTTGCGTCGCGACAAATTTTAACCACTGGCGTGATGGTTCTGCGTTTTTTCTCGTCACAATTTCTATGACTTCTCCAGATTTCAGGTGATAATCCAGCGGCACAATTTTGCCATTGACTTTTGCCTGCGTGCAATGATCGCCGACATTACTATGCACCATGTACGCAAAATCTACAGGCGTTGCTTTTACAGGAAGCGAGATAGGATCTCCTTTTGGCGTAAAGACCACAATTTCATCTTCAAAAAGATCAACTTTGAGTGTTTCCACAAAATCCTTCGCGTCATCAGACTGCATTTTCCAGTCGAGAATCTGCTTCAGCCATGCGATTCTCTTGTCAAAAATTTTATCGCGCTCGTTTCCTGTATATCGCCAGTGCGCAGCGATTCCTTCTTCTGCTTCATTCTGCATCTGCTCTGTACGAATTTGCACTTCGATAATTTTTCCATAACTGCTCATCACTGTCGTGTGCAAACTTTGATACCCATTTGATTTTGGAACAGAAATATAATCTTTAAAGCGATGCGGCACAGGTTTCCAGAGATCATGCACAACACCGAGCGCAGCGTAACAATCAGGAATAGATTTTGTGACCACTCGCAGCGCGATTAGATCATACACTTGATCGAAATCCAGTTTCTTTTTCTGCATTTTTTTATAGATGCTGTAAAAATATTTTGCTCGTCCGTAGACTTTTCCCGCTACTTGTTTTTCATTTAATGACTTCTGGACATCTTCTATAATCTTCGCAGTTGCTTTTTCCCTTTCTGTTCGTTTTGAGGATATCTTTTGCGACAAAAACTTGTATACTTCAGGATTGAGATATCGCAGACAGAGATCTTCGAGTTCTCCTTTTAATCTAAAAATTCCCAGCTTGTGTCCAATTGGCGCGTAGATATGCAATGTCTCCTCAGAAATTCGTTTTTGTTTCTCTGGATTGCACCATTTTAATGTACGCATATTGTGAAGACGGTCCGCAAGTTTGATGAGAATAACACGAATGTCTTTTGTTGTTGCGAGGAGTACTTTTCGGATGTTTTCCGCAGTATAATCCTCTTTTGAATCAAAATGAATCGCGCCAATTTTTGTGACTCCTTCAACAAGCATCGCGATTTCTTCTCCAAAATCTTCTTTGATCTGCGAGAGCTTGACTGGCGTGTCTTCCACAACATCGTGCAAGAGCGCTGCGCAAATTGTCGCGGAATCTGCTTTAAGCGAAATAAGAATTCGCGCGACTTCTATCGGATGCGTAATATACGGTTCTCCGTTTTCTCTTGTCTGTGTTTTATGCGCGTCAAACGCCACGGTGAGCGCTTTTTTGATCAGGCGAAGCTGCGCTTTATTATTGTATTCTTTTATCTTTTCTGCAAGTTCTTCGTAGATTGTTTCTTGATCAAGCGTTTTCGCTGTTGCTTTTGTTTCTTCGGCATCTCCACTTCCGAGAACGATGTCTGTACTTGTTGCCATGCAATCTTTTGTTATGCAACTGAGATATATAATATTTTAGTTTTCCACCTCTTTTGCTGCGAAAAAGAGAGGTATTAGCATTTCATTCAGCAAGGATTTCTGCGCGGCTTCTAGAAACAAAGATTTATATAGAATAACACTCAAAATTACCTTAAAAAGAGGGGATTTGTGGTGCAGAAAAAAGCGCAGGTGACAATTTTTATTATTTTGGGTGTTCTTATTGTCCTTTTTGTGGCGCTTTTTTTTGTGTTTACTTCTTTTGATCTAAAGAAATATGACACAGAAAAACAGGCAGCGGCGCATGCGTTGATTCAGCAATGTGTGGAAGATGTTTCTGTACGAGGAATACGTTATCTTAGCGCAAAAGGAGGGTATTACCATATTCCTCCTGATTTTGTTGTCTATGCTCTCGAAGGAAGTCCTGCGCTCAGTTATTATCCTTATTATTACAAAGATCATGATCTTCTTGTTCCAGACATTAGTATCCTTCAAGAGCAATATTCTTATTATCTTCTTGCAACTGCACAAGATTGTTATGCAAATTCCTCATACTCTTTTGAAGAGGTTGGTGAACCGTATGCACAAGTTTCCATTTCTGAAAATCAGCTTGAAATTACTTATGATCCGCAACTTGTTCTTGTTGAGGAAAATACTAGAACAACAATCAATGAAATAGAACTAACTATTCCATCAACATACTATCAGGCGTACGCTGCTGCTGCACAACTTGCAGGAGAGCAAAATACTGCTGATAACACCTTCTGTCTCAGTTGTTTGCAAAAATATGAAACCAATGGGATCATTCAAAACATCATTACTCAAGAAATTGCACTTGAGCCCAATTATATTATTTTGTTCGGTCTTAATTATACAGAACAAGCGCGCGGAGACGATATTTTATTTATGTTCGCAGGACAATATACATTGAGTGCTTCTGAAGATGGTCTTGCTCTCGCTTCTATTCCTGAGCAAGATGTTATTATAGGTTATTCCTTTACATATCAAGTACAAGCTTCAAAAACAGGCGTTACATATACTGATTCTACTGATCTCTTTACTATTGATCCAAACACAGGAATTATTTCGTTTTATCCTGATGAAACCATGCTTGGAACACATCTTATTGAAATTCAAGCAACAGATGCACTTGGGAATATTGATACTGTTTTGTTCTTACTCACGATTATGGCTCCTTCTGAAGCGCCGGATCTTGATTATATAGGATATCAACATGGTCTTGTCGGAGAAACATTTTCCTACAATGTTACTGTCACTGGCGCAGAAAACCAGCGTATTTATTACACTGATGATACAGATCTTTTTGCTATTGATGTGCTCAGTGGGCAAATCTCTTTTGTTCCCACAGCAGAGCACGTAGGAACTTATACTATTATGATTACTGCAATTAATGAGAAAGGAGCGAGTTCAACAGAACCTTTGTATTTGCTGATTACATAAGATTATGATATAACTTATTACATAGAATTTAAACGGAGATTGAAATGAAAAAAGCTTTTGTGAACAAAAAAAATTTGTTGTTTGTTTTTTGCACACTTGTTCTGCTTTCATCACTTCTTTCTGTTTTGGTCCACGCGGCAGGAACTGAAGTATGCACAGATCCTGCAACACGAAGTGATTGTTATCAAGACAATCCGACGTATGCAAACATCGTACTTATTGCAGAACCAACACAAGAACAATTTGATCTTCTTCTTGCAGCTAACTCTCAGGAAGCAGCACTCTACCTCGTGTCTCATTACGATACTGATTTTGCTTCCTCTTACATTTCACAAACAAATCTTGCGAGCGTGGATGCTATCGGTGCACATGTTGCAGAACGATACTTTAGCGAAGATGCAGATAATGTGCAAGAGCATAAAACTGAATTTCAACAATATCTTTACAGTAAAGGAGTAAGTATCTCTCTTGTTGGAGATATTACTGCCTACAAGCAAGATGGTACGATTGTTGCAGATAATGGTCAGATTAATGTCAAAGATTTTGGGGGCAAATACTCATTTGTTGTTAATGATGCTGATGAACTTGTTTTGGTTCCGAAAGGTTCAACGAAGGAGTATACATTTGAAGGAATAGTTATACAAAATGGGAATGGAGAACTTCAAATTAAAGGAGAAGGATCTTTTGATGGACTTGAAGTAGAAAATGCTGCGTATATCAAGATTGGAAAAGCCGGAAATACTCTCATTGGTGCAGAGCAATATGGGGATCTTCATTGTCAAACTGTTTGTCATATGGTTTATAATCCGAAAGATAAAACATATCAGCTAAAAGATGCAGTGCTTGCGGATTATCCTGATTTTAAAGTGACGGGAACACTTCGTTTAGATGAAGCATATTACGGTCTCTCGACAACGTATACCATTCCTGCAGGAAAAAAACTTGAAGTGCAGCCAATTATTTCTGACCCTGCACGGCAAGAAATTGCAGATCAAGGATATCGCGTTCTTGCAAATGGTGGTAAAGATGTTCAGATTGCGCTTGAAGATGATACCTGGCTTGATCATCCTGCTGATTTTGTCTTGCAGTATATCGGAGAGACTGCTGTTTCTGTTGGTCTTGTTTCTGAGGAGACGGTGACTTCTGCAACAGAAAGTTTTGAGGAATCATATCAAGAAGCTGTCGAAGCAGGGATTGCTCCTGAAACAAAAAAAGATAAAGTTCGTCTTGATAGCGAAGGAACTGTGTATATGGAGAGTACTGACGCTGCTGGAGATGAAGCTGCATCTTACAGGATGGAAGTGGATATGGGCGCAATGTATACAGCAGAACTCCAAAAAACACAAGTTGCAGAATATATTGCTGTTCCTGAAAAAGGATTTTATGAAGCAGGTGATTTTGCAAAGGCAGGTACAGAAGATTATGAAGCAATTGAACAAATTCAAACTATTGTTGGCGCAAAAGCTGATGGAAAATATGGAAAGAAAACTGGACAAGCTGTCTCAAATTGGGAAAATGAGTACAATCAAGAGTTTGGTCTTACTCCGGAAATGACAGAATATCTTGATCCAGATGGTTTATGGGATGAGCGCAATACCTATGCATATCTTCGCATGACTAAACAATTAGAAGAAACTCCTGCACTTGCAATGGACATGCGTGGTGGAGAGGCTGCTATAGATCTTTCTTCTGGAGGATTTGACATTGTGCAAACAGGAGCAATGGATATTGAAGTAGAAGGTGTTGTCTTCAAATATGATGCAGCTGGAAATACAGATAAAGAATTGCAGCAGCTCGTGAAAAATGATATTAGTATTCCTATTACGATTACAAGTTGTACTGGTGCTTCTTCAAGCGCTGATGTTGCTGGAAGCGCAATTGAACCAGTTACTGGTGCAAACTGCTATAAATATAGTAGTACTGAAGCATCTTATGGCTTAGGTTCTCTCTCTGAAGGATTTGCAAACGGAAATGTTGCTGCATCTTGTCCATTATTTTTAGGTATGTACGATGTAAGTTCTGCGTCATGCGCGTCGCACGTTAGTGCACTTGCACAAATTGAAGGTGGAAGGTATCAAACGTATGGATCAGATAAAGACACTTTTATGGAATATACTGGTCAGTTAGGGAACGCTTGGGAAATGTCTTCTCACGTTCGTGATGCAGGAGGTAAAACTCTTTATTGGAAAGAGGCAAATGGCGCAGTTCCTGTTCGTGATCCAACACTTTCAGCAGCTGTTTCTTATGATCAAGCAAATTTAAAAGAAGGTGATAATCTTGGTCTTTATTATCAAAAGAGTGGTTATCTTGAAGAAGCAGCTGCACAAGGGCTTGATGGCCGAAAAAATACACACGTTGCAAAAGTTGTTGCAAAAAAACATGAAGCATACACGTATCATGATGGAGAACCACAACCTGCAGCAGTTTATATTCAAGAACAACTTGATGTAACGCCAACGTACTTAAGTGGATATCCTGTTTGGATTAATTCTGAAAAAGCAGTGTACAAAGATGGTAACTTTTATTATGCAGATGCGCAAGGAACTCCCCAAGGAAGTCCTATCACGCTTCAAAGTGGAGATCGGGTTGATGTTGAAAAAACTTTGATTAGTCATTTGTATCATGATCCAGAGGATCCAAGTGCAATGCCGACAAGGCTCGATGATTACGGATGGTTTCTATCCAACTATCCTGATTTTTCTCTTTATGAGCATTACAGACCAAGTGAACAGAAGTATACAGAAGCAGATCAGAAAAAAAGTGGGAGTGTTGCAGTGGAAATTCATTCTAACGATGATCTTGTAGCTGCATTTGCCTCTCAAGGAATTCCGCAGAGTCAGGTGTATACTGCACTTGCATACACTAAAGAAATAAACGGCATTCCTCAAGAAGGTGGCTTTCAGACAGGAGATGTTATTATGATTCCTTCTGCAGCTGAATTCCAAGAAAGATATAGTTCTTCATTGCAAGAGCAGTTGGAAGAAAATGATATTGCGAATAGTAATGTTATCATAACTGCAGCAGAAGCTTCTACAAAAGAACGCGTAAAAGAGTATAACATTCCTGATTCAGAAGTTTCAGATCTTATGGAGGCGACTATTACCATTGGCTATTATCAAAAAGGTTTTATTCCTGAAGAAGACTGGGAGTTGCATCCTCTTCGAGATTTTGATGCACCAGATGGTTGGAGAGATTCTTATGCAAATGAGTTTGCAGAAGAACAGTATGCAGCTTGGCTAGATCAAGAAACAGGTATTGTTCCTGATCGAGTTTCTTATGGTTATTTAGATACACAATCAATTACTGCACAACAGAACGCAGAAGAGTTGGCTGATGCAGGTGTTATTGATGGTGTAGATTATACTGGACCTGAAGATATGCTTACATATGAAGGAAGTTTTACTCATGGTGGCCGCGAAATTGCAAAACTGTGGGGAAGATATACGGAACCTGATATGTCTTATGAAGAAAAACTTGCACTTGTTGGGTTTGGTTACAATAGAGGAGAAGATGCGCCTATGCTTCTTGCTGTACAGGATCAGTTTACTGAACTTGGATATACTATCGAAGAAGAGAATGGGATGTATAATGAGCAAACATTAACTGTCATGGAGACATTTGCAAACGATAATAACATTCCTTTTGATAGAGAAGAAGTAGAAGAACAGATTGAAGAGAGAACGTTTGATTTTGAAGAGACACCAGTGTATGTTGCAATGAAAGAACAGTATAAAGCAAAGACTGGAAAAGAACCGGTATATGCACGACCTCCTGTTAATGATGGTTATGTGTATTGGTTAGATGATGGGGGTCAATATTGGGATCTCATGGATACTTGTGAAATTATTACTCCTGTCAAAGGTCGTTGTGCTGTCCAAACAGAGGGATCATAAAATATTATTTGAGAACCTTATTTTTTTAGCTTCACTTTCTACACAATTCCCATCGTTCTGCAGCATAATCTACAAAACCTTGTGTTGTTGTAGGAATATGATCTTCTCCTCGCTCAACAGCAGGAATGCCGCCATTATACGCTGCCATTGCAAGAAGTGATGCATCATGGACAAGATGACCTTTTGCTTCAAAATGATGAAAAGCGACTGCAAGTTCTCTCACTCCTTCAGGAATGTTCCACTCAGGATTGAAGCGAGAATCTCTTGCAAATAATCCTTCATAATCTTTTGTTTTGATAAATCCATTCGCCATGACTGCAAGATCATTATGATATGCTTGTGCCCATTTTTCTGCTGATTTTCCGTTGTATCTTCTGCCTTTACTCTTTCGTGCTTTTTGATAGTTCTCATAATTTATCGTGGTGTATGAGCCTTCTCGTGGCATGAGTTCCATAACTCCAACTGCGCCGGTCTCAGAAACGTAAAATGGTCCTACGTACTCTGTTTCATAAACCGCAACTGCAAGGCATGGTTCAATCTTTTGTTTTTTTGCTGCTTCTTTGACTACTTCACGATAATGTGTTTCTGTAAAATTATATTTTCCTTCTGTTCTTGCTTCTTCTCCAGAAGTATCTTTTACGTGTCCTTCTGTTGTCATCTCTTTTATCCCACATGCGACAGGAATCGCGACTAAGCCTGCTGCAATAACTCCACTCATGTAAATTCCAACACGTTCTGCAAGTGTATAGCTTTTACTCGTACTTCTTCTTTGTGTTGTGACACAAGTGAGTTGAGGATGTTGTCTTCTAGATCCTCTTTTCTCTCTTATAATTCCTTCTCTTCTTAATAATCTGTCCAGATTTCTGTATTTGTAGTCTAATTCATCATATCGTTTTCTCTTTTTTGGATCGCGTAGGGTATTATACGCTTCGTGCACTCTATCAGAAAGTAAAGAAGTCCTTGCCATTGCTCTGTATACCTTTTCGATATCTTCAAGAGTTGCTGCAGGTTGCACCCCTAACACTTGATAATAATCCACAAATTTTGCCATGCAAATGGGAAAAATTGTTTCCTTTTTAAAGTTTTCCTTATTTTTACCACTCTTTGATGGTATATTCCTTCTTTTCGTCTTGCTTCATGCATGATATTTATAAAGCGAATTTCCTCCCTTCCTGTGATTATGGGTTTAGAAGAAGAGATACAAATTCCTGACTATGAGATCCTTCACGAAGCAGGACGAGGAAATTTTGGCGTTGTCTATAAAGCGCGAGAAATTTCGTCTGGTAGAGAGAGAGCCATTAAACTCCTCGATCGTATTGAAGGAGGCAGAGGAGATGCTGCATATGTGCTTTTTCGTTCAGAAGGCTTGGAGCAAAACGAAGCGCTCGCTGATGCATTTCAACACGAAAATCTTGTTCGATTTTATCGACAGGGTGTTGTTGCTGAGGGTAGTTTTGCTGGTCAAACATTCATTGTTTTAGAATGGGTTGAAGGAATGACTCTCGAGCATTCAGCAGATTTTTCTCCAAGAGAAATAGATGGGGCTATCAAACAAATTTGTCATGGTGCTCAGCATATGCATGAGCGTGGCTATCTTCATAATGATATTCGTGGACCAAATGTTATGGTAACACATCCTCAAACAAAAAACCATTCTCTTCTCGCAAAACTCGGCGATTATACTCTTGTTACTCCTTGCGATGATCGGGGCATTGCACTTGCTGTGGCAAACATTTCTTCGCGGACAATCTCTGCTCCGGAATCTATCCAGAGAGGAGAATTATCTACAAGAACGGATGTTTGGGGTCTCGGCGTTTTGATGTACCAACTATGGACAGGAGAACATCCGTTTCCTCACTCGAGTAAAGATGTACTTGAAGAAATTGTGCGCACTCCTGCATTTTATACTGGCCTTGAAACTCGAATTCAGCGAAATCCTCGAATTCCGCAAAAGTATAAACCAATTATTCAAAAGTGTCTTTCATACAAGCCAGATCAGCGTTATCAATCAGTTGCTGCGCTTGTCCATGACTTGGAACCTCTAAAAACACGCTTGAGTGTTGGTTCTGTTTTGGGAGGTATTTTCCTCGCTGCGCTCGGATGTTTTGGTCTAAGTGTTGGAGGAGTCTTTTATTCTCAAAAACCAGATCCCATTGTTGAAACAAAAACAGAAATAGAATATGTTCCTTCTGTTTTTTCTCATAATCGGAAAGTCAAGCGCGATCCGCGAATTTTGCAGGGTGTGGATCCGAAGGATATTTGTAATCATCCCGAGAAATATGGAGGTAATCCTGAGCGATATAAAGATCCTGTCGTATATAGATTTTGTCTGGAGTTTGGTGAAGCAGAAAAGCTTCTTGATCAGGCAGATTTTGTTGCTGCTGCAAAAAAGCTTGAAGTATTACAAAAAGAATATCCTGATCGCTATGAACCAGTTGCTGCGCTTCTTGAAGCGTATTATGAATTGGGGCTTATTTCTGAGGCTTTCGAAATAAAAAAAGGACTTATAACGAAATTTGGCGTTTATAATCCAATGGAGCTTTCTGTTTACTCCTTGAAAATTGACCTAGCTCTTTTAGATGGTCCTACTACTGTCAATCTCTCGTCCCGTGATATTTGTACTGTTGGTATTGTTCAAGAGAATTACCCTGAATGTCCGGAAATTGTTTCTCTTGCTTCACTCTCTTCATCAGAAAAAAATGAGAAGAGATATACTGGGCTTGTTCATACTTATCCTCGTTCCTTTTTAGCACACAGAGAGTATGCTCGTTTTTTGTTTGAAGCAGATGATTCTGATAAATTTCGTCTCGCGCTTCAACAGTACGAAGCTGCTGCAAAACTCGCAAAAAACAAGCATGCTTTTTTTGATGAAATTGCTGATACATTTGAAAGTCGTGAAGATTTCCTCCATGCTTTTGTGTATACGTATCGAGCAGAAGTATCTTTGGAAGAAGATTTTTCACGTATTCTTTTAGGTCGGAGAAAATCAGACGCGCTTTTGGAGAGGATAGGTACAATTGGTAGAAATAATTCTCCTTTCTCATCAAAGGAAGAAGCGTATCGCATTCTTTCAGAAAAATGTACGGGCAATGAATCTTTTGGTTTTATTCCATGTTCTCTTTAAAGTGATAAAGACTCTCTCTCTACTACACATTTTTTTCATAACCTTTAAATAGAGCGCTGAAATTTTCTTATTTATGGCAAAATATACTATTGATCACGATCGTCCCACCTGTATTGGCTGCGCTGCCTGCGAAGCAATCTCTCCAGAATTCTGGGTGATGAGCGAAGATGGCAAATCTGATGTCAAAGGCGCAAAAGTCATTAAGGAAGGCGATGAAATTAAACAAGAACTTCTTGACATTGAAGAAAAAGATTTCCAGACAAACAAAGACGCTGCTGACGCTTGTCCAGTGAATTGTATTCATATTTTGGATGAGAATAAAAAAAGAATTATTTGAGTTGGGTCATTTCTTTTAGTTTTTCTGCATATTCTTAAATTCCTGATTTCTCTATAATTTAAATCAATAATTCCTCATAAAGACCCCAATGCTTCGCATTGGGTCCCCCTGAGAATAAAGTAGTATGGCGATTTTATATTATGCTAGGCAACGACAAATTCCAAAACACGCACCAGTAAAAGCCACTGTCAGGGGGACCCATTGCACAAAAGTGCAATGGGGTTATTATGAAAAAAATGCTAAGAAAATTACAACAATAAACCTCATTAACCAAAAGAACTATTCCTGCGCTGTTTCTTCTTCACTCACGAGCAAATAACATACTTCTTTCTTTTCTTCATCTTCTAAGTTATCGCAGTAGCTTGTATCATTATTGAACTGCGCCATATCTTTATAGAAAATATCTTCACACCGTTCTACATCAGGAGCTTCACTGCATTTCTCAGGAGAACTTGATTGAACAGCAGCTTCTGCAGCGACATGAACAAGACATGTTTGTTGCACTGCTTCTTCATTAAGCATCATGCACTTTTCTTTATTTAATTGCTCGATTGCTTCTGTCGCAAGCAATGTTTGTTCACAGTCTTCTCTCAATGTCTGACTCACAATTTGCGCGCAACTTCTTGTATCTCCTTGCTGGATCGCCTTCACATAATACACAGAGTTCAGACAATTTTCTTCACAGCTACTACACTGTTCGACACATGACGCATATGATTCATACTCTACAGAGGTTGCCTCAATTCCCGCAGGAACTTCAATTTGTTCTTCTGCGCCAAACCAACTGCAACTAGAAAGAAGTATTGCAAGAAACAAAAGTGTTCCTAAACATACCAACTGCTTCTTCATTCTTCTTTTTGATATTGAGCACTATATATACTTTTTGTTGGGAGTTCCCTAAACATTTATAAAGAAGTAATTTGTTTCCCTTATTATTCAACTTTATGGAGGAGTTATATATGAAAGCACCACGAGTAACATCCAGCAAATTCGTTAAAATTCGCTGTCCTAAATGCAAGAATGAGCAAATCACCTTTGGCAAAAGCGCGACCAGTGTCAAATGCCTTGTTTGCGCAAAACCACTTGTTGAGCCATCCGGCGGTAAATCTCATATCAAAGCACGGATTCTCGAAGTTCTCGAGTAAGAGGATTTAGAATACCATGTTTTATCGACGCACAGGATATCCTGAAGAGGGGGAACTTGTTCTTTGTACAGTTACGAAGGTACAGTCCCACTCTGTTTTTGCACGCTTAGACGAATACGATAAATCTGGTATGATCCACATTAGTGAAGTTTCTCCAGGTCGTATTCGTAACATTCGTGATTTTGTCAAAGAAGATAAAGTTGTTGTGTGCGTTATTCTTCGCGTCAATCGTGAACGCGGTTATATCGATCTTTCTTTGCGCCGTGTCAACGAAAATCAAAAGCGAAAAAAAATTGAGGAAGTCAAGCAAGAGCAAAAAGCAGAGAAAGTCATCGAGACTATTGCTGAGCAGCTCAAGAAAAAACCAGAACAACTCTATTTTGAAATATACACGCCTCTTTCTAAACAATATACCTATCTTCATCAGTGCTTTCAGGACGTCGCGAAAGGGGACATCACGCTTGAAGACGTTGGCGTCCCTAGCCAGTATATCAAAACACTCAACGAATTTATCGAACAACGCTTTAAACCAAAAGAAGTCTTTGTAGGTGGTAAATTGTTTTTACAGAGTTACGCTTCAGGTGGCGTTGAAATTGTGAAAACTGCTCTTCTCGCAGGTCTTGCGACAGACAAGGAACATGTGACGCTTTCTTATCTCGGCGCAGGGAATTATAATATTCTTGTGCGCAGTGAAGAATACAAAAGCGCAGAGCAGATTCTCAGTAAACTTCTTGCAGCAGTTGAAGCTTCTGTTCCAAAAGGAAAAGGAACTGTGACCTTCAGTCGCGAAGAGAAAAAAGCAGCAGCAGCAGCTTGAGGGATTTTCTTTTCTCTCCTTGTTTTTACCCATACCTTTATATTATTGTAGTTCTTCTTTCCTCTCATGGCAAAACATATTATGTACTGTAGTGCATGCAAAACGTATACGATGAAACCCGTTTGCACCTGTGGCGCAAAGACTGGTGAACGAAAACCTGCAAAATATTCTCCTGAAGACAAATACGCACAATACCGAAGAGAAGTAAAAGCAGAACAACGGAAAAAAGAGGGATTGGTATGAGTACACCTTCAAGCAAAAAAGCAAGCACAAAAGAAATAAAATCAGAGAACACTCCAGAGATGATTTTTTATCCAAAAGAGCCGTGGCAGTTTCAGTCTTTTGAAAGCAAAGCTCCTGTTCTTAACAAGCCCTATCTTATTGTTGGTCTTCCTGGCATTGGGAATGTAGGAAAGATCGTTGTTGATTTTCTTATCGATGAATTAAAAGCAAAAAAACTGTACGAAATTAACTCGTATCATTTTCCAAACACGGTGTTTGTGACAGAAGAAAATCTTGTTGAACTTCCTTCCATTGAACTCTATTACAAAAAAGGCTCTGGGAAAATGCCTGATCTTCTTTTATTATCTGGTGATGTCCAGCCAACAGAACAAGAAGCATGTTATCAATTCTGTGACATTGTTCTTGATATGTTTACTACAATGAACGGAAAACAAATCATTACTCTTGGCGGTATTGGTTTGCAGGAAGCGCCGGAAAATCCTAAGGTATTTTGTACAGGAGCAGCGAAAGAAACAACTGCTTCTTTTGTGAAAGGTACTTCCTTGAATCCAAACATTTTTGGTGTTGTCGGCGCGTTTGTCGGCGTCGCTGGTGTTCTTGTTGGCCTTGCGGGCAAAAGAAAAATAGACGCAGTTTCTCTTCTCGCGGAAACGCTCGCGCATCCGTATTATATTGGCATGAAAGGCAGCAAAGAAATTCTTACTGTTCTTAATAAGAAATTCTCGCTTCAGGTCAACGCAGATAAACTAGACAAAGAAATCAAAGAGTTTGAACGTGAACTGATGCAGACTGCAGAGCAGATGGAAGAGTCTTCGAAGCAGACTCCTTCACGGCAATCTTATATTGGTTAACTTGTTTGAGGTATTTCATGAAACACGTTGTTATTGTCGGAGGAGGTTTTGCCGGCGTTTACACTGCAAAATCACTTCTTCGCAAATCGCGTGGGAAACCAGTTCATGTGACGCTGATCAGCGAACACAATTATTTTCTCTTTACGCCGATGCTTCATGAAATTGCGACTGGAAGCATTTCCCGCGATAACGCGGTTACTGCTATTAATCAAATTTTGTCGAACCCTCGCTTTACTTTTATCAAAGCGCAGGCAACTACTGTTGATACAAAGAAAAAACTCGTGCATACAGATACCTGTTCTCGCTCGTATGATGTGCTTGTTCTCGCAACTGGTTCTTCTGCAAACTATTATGGAACTCCTGGCGCTTTAGAACATACCATCGCACTTCGCGATCTTTCTAGCGCGTATAGAATTAGAAATAAAATTATTGCGCAGATTGAACGCGCGGATGTTGAGGATAATCCAAAGAAAAAAGCGCAGTTATTGACCTTCATGATCGTTGGTGGAGGCGCTACTGGCGTTGAAGTTGCAGGAGAACTTGCGCAGTTTATTCGAACCATTCTTTCTTCAGATCATCGTCGTATTGATCCAAAAGACGTTACGATTCTTCTTGTGCATCGAAACAAAGAAATTCTCAACATGCTTCCTTCGTATTATTCGCAGAAATGCGCTGCTGAATTGCGGAAACTTGGGGTAACACTTGTTCTGGAACGCGAGATTAAAAAAATTGGACAAGGATATGTTGTTGACCAGCATCACAAAAAAGTTGAAGCAGGAACTATTTTTTGGGCAGTTGGTTTCACGCCAAACACGCTTCCTCTTGACGGTAAAAAACTTCCTGTTTATCCTGTGAACTCTTCTTTACAAGTTGAGGGTCATAAAAATATTTTCGCGCTTGGCGATTGTGCTTTCGTTGATAATGGAGATGGACAGCGTGTTCCGATGCTTGCGCAAGTTGCCGTACAGCAGGCAGATGTTGTTTCTCGAAATGTTCTTGCTATTTTAGGTTTTGGTTCTCTTCAAGCGTATCATTTCAGCCTTCAGGGATTTCTTCTTAGTGTTGGTGATTATTTTGCAGTTGCGGGGATAAATATTTTTGGGAGGACGATTTATTTCTCAGGATTTTTTGCCTGGATGTTTTGGAGAACTATGTATTTATTCAAATTGATTGGGTTCGGCAACAAAGTTCGCGTTGCAGTGGATTGGACACTGAATTTCTTTTATCCGAGGGATACGAGTGAGATTGAGTGAATGTTGTTAGAATTTGTTTGTTTTCTTTTTATCCTTTCGTTTTCATTTCTTCAGGCATTTTGTTTTTGGTTGAACAATACAACTTATTAACTATTAAGTAATAACAATTACAAAAACTTATAAACTCTTGGACATAACCTATTTTATGAGCCTTAATGATCTACTCAGTAGAATTGAGTATGGGGGGAATAAGAGAGAGCACTCTATCTCCACTTTGAATCAAGTGGCATTATCTGTGGCTCCTGATTTCTTTGAGACGGAATATCTTCAATTTTTTGCTGAAAGACGTTTTGCTGAGACCTATAGGCAGTCTGTGAGAGAGATGGTCATTAATGCATGCGAACATGGGAATAGGTTTGACTCATCTAAACATGTAACTGTTACCTATTTCCTTGGTAAAGAAGGAATACTTGTTGAAATTACAGATGAAGGAGAAGGGATACCAGTAGAGGCTTGTCAAAAAATTAAGAAAAGGAACTATTACGAGAAATTTCTTAAGGGCTCTAGAGGAAGAGGATACAGTGGATTAAACAGAAACTTTTATACGGGCATCATTGATGATGTTGAGATTGAGGGTACAACTATAAGGCTTTTAAAGATGTCTTCTATATCCTAAATTATCCCAAATCCTCATCCCCTTTCTTCTTCTTAAATCTAATTCGAGAAATGTCTAATTCTTTATCGCATTTTTCACAACAGATAACTAAATGATGTCCATTATTTCGTTCGTCATTCACGACCCGTTTTGTTTTGCCATTGCAAAAATCACAATGCGAAATTATTTTTTCGTCAGGAACATCCTGTTCTTCTTTTACCTGCAATCCTTCTTCAAACCTAATCTGCATTCTATCGTCAAATACAAAGCAGGTTCCTTTGAAATGTCCATCTGGATATTGATTGCAATAATTGTAAATGCCTCCGTCAATTTGATATACATTTTTGAATCCTTTTTTCTTGAACAACGCAGACGCTTTTTCGCAGCGGATGCCCCCAGTACAATACAAAATTACTTTCTTGTCTTTTAATTCTTCATATTGATCGACGACTGAAGGGAGTTCTCTAAAAAATTCAATCTTCGGGGTGACTGCGTTTTCAAATCTGCCGACTTTTGCTTCTACTTCATTTCGCACATCAAAAAACACGACTGAATTATCCTTCTTTCCTTGTTCTACAAGTTTATTCACTTCAGTGGGTTTCAGATGGATTCCACCATTTTGTGGATCAAGTCCTTCCACTCCTAACGCAACAATTTCTTTTCGCGCGCGAATTTGAAGCTTTTTGAAAGGAATGTGGCTGACTGTTTGTTCTTTAAACCAAATGTCGCTGAACTCCTGCTTTTGTTGCATATACTTTTTGTACGCTTCTGTTGCTTCAGGAGTTCCCGCGCAAGTGCCGTTGATTCCTTCTTCTGCAATAAGAATTCTTCCAAGAATGTTGTGCTCTTCACAGAATGCTTTCATTTCTGCGACAAGCGTAGCAGGATCTACAAGCTTGACGTATTTGTAAAAAAGGAGGACTTTGAATGGATGTTCGGCGTTCATTATCTCCTGAAATGACTCCTGTTTTTTATAGTTTTAGGTCTTATTTTTTCTACTTTTGAGTACCTCTTAGTAGTACAAAAACCGAAAAGTATATAAATAAGTGAAATTTCACTTTTCTTACTCGAAAGCAGTGAAAATACAGAAATTACAACGACAACAAAAATAGCGATTACGGTGATAACATATGGATTACGACGAAAATGACATGGAGATCCTCAGTGACATGGGTTCTCAGCGAGAGCGAAAGAACTTGCGCACGATCCTCAATAGAGGAAAGATGGATAAATTTGAACTTGATGATTTCTTAGGAAATTAGGTTATTTTTATGACAAACTCCTCATTTTCCATTGACGCATTACTTTTGCACATGGACGCATATTGTTCTTCTCGAAATAT
>CAYLMH010000021.1:0-24724 GCA_964385055.1 uncultured Methanosarcinales archaeon | reverse complement strand
AACTTTTCCACAACTTTTTTCTGGAATTTTTCGAGCTTTGCTTTAATTTCCGCAAGTCTTTCCTGCGCTTCTTTCGGAAGGTCTGCTGGAACTTGCATTGCCTGCATCGACTGCCCTACTGACGGAGCTGCTTGGTGCTGCGGCTGATGCTGTTGAATAGATTCTGGTTGTTTTGTTTTTTTAGACATGGAGTTACCTCATTTTCATTATTACAGAGTTACATATTTATCTTTCTCTCTTCTGATAACCCCTTTCCTAATATAAATATTTGTTGTTTTTCTCTGTGAGGTCTGGGACAAAAGAGTCATAGATGAAAACTAGAGAAAATACTCAAGTCAACGCAGTCAACTCTTCGTCTTCATCAGAACCGCTTGACTCTTCAGATTCTTTCTGCGCTTCTGCAGCGGAACCTGACGCGATTGCTTCCACATCCATATTTGGTTCTTGATATGCAGAAGAACATTCTGAACCACCAAGACAAACAAGCATATCTTCATATTCGTAGGTTAATTTTGTTCCAAATCTTATTCTTCTAATCACTGGTTCTGCTTCATTCTGATCTTCATCAACCGCATGAATCGTAATATCATAATATGCGTCGTCATCGATGACAATGTTTGTTCCATCAACTGTAAGATCAAATTCGAAAAATGATGGACGCTTGTCTTCGAAACCGAGAGAACGATCTGTTGCAGTGAGACCACACGGTGCGTTGGGATTGCTATCACTTGAGGATTGATATTTGAGTTGTCCTGCTGCTTCATCCCATTCCCATTTTGCCAAACATTGATAGCCATTGTAGCCGACAATTCCTACTGAGAGCGTGAGAATTTCATTCTTGTCATCCCACGCAGTAAACCCAATTGGAACAGCATCATTATTGCTATTCACATATCCTGTAGATTGTTCAATAATTGTCACTGGTTCAATAAAGTGCAACACTGGCTTGATGTTGTCGCCTGTCGGTTCTGCTTTATTCATTGTGTAGGTGAGCTTTACTGCCTGATCTTTTGGTTTCTGGTCATTTGAATAAATCTTTGTTTCTCCTTGTCCATTATCATTGATGTCTGCAAGGACGTTTATTGTGGAAGATTTGGAGCTAGTGGAGGAACTGCTTGATGAAGAGCTACTATAAGTGGTTTCTATGTAGCTATCACCTGTTTCTTCCACAACTGCGCTATCCATCTTCAACTGATATTTATCACCCACAGTAAGAGTTCCTTCTACTTTTGAGAATTTTATTGCTTTGATAAATTCAACATCTTCGAGCTTCTTTTCTATTTCTGTACTCTTTCTCTTTAATGTGTCATCTGGTTTAATGCAAATATAATATGTTGTCGTAACCCCCCCTGCATCTGTTTCAGTAGCGGTTACTGTACTTGTTTTATCAAGCGTACATGTTACTGGCTCCAAAGGAGTATCACTATCTTCATAAGGATAAAGTTTCAAGGTCACTTTGTTGATTTCATCAGGCAGCGTGAATGCAAAGTCATCATCATCAGTAAGATGCAATAACTTTATTTCCTTCTCCCACGACTGCAATGTTGCTGTACTACTTGATTCTTCAGCACCATCGAGCCACAATAAATAATACTGCAATCCTCTGTAATCTCCTGTTTCTGTTCCGCCAATCGCAAGATATTCAAATTCATCTTCGCTGTTTTCAACTCGGAAAAAGAAATCATCAGGATACGCATTGGTGATTTTTACTAACGCAGCAACTTGATTGCCTGGATAATACGTCGTGATCTTTGGCGACAATTGTGTTCCTTGGGAACTGCTGTATAATTGCACTGTGCCGCCTTCTCCACTTGCAAGATCCATAAATTCTGCGCCAACACTGCACTCAAATCCGTTGATTGTCGAGAAACTACAATCAAGCACAGAGATATCTCCTTTCTTTGTAATTGGCTTGATAATTTTCAGTGTTTCTTCTTCTCCACCAACACTATAATGAAGCTGGAGCACCATTTTGTTGTACCAGCTTGCACTATTTTCGTCAATGTAAATAATATTCTCATCAAAGAAATCATCTTTAGTCATGTAGCCTGGAACTTTTCCTTTTTGGACAAGATCAATTTTATCGCTTCCTGTTTGCGCGCAATATTCGCCACCATCATAATTTTCATCGCACTCAAGCCATGCATCTATTTCTGTTTCTCCGCCAGGAACAATACCGACATACATATTGTACGCGATGCTAATCTTTCCTGTAAATGGATCATAGCCGTATGGTCTGGATGTTGCTTCTGCTGCAGCGATTGGCGCAACAGGAACTTCTTCGACAATCGCATCTAACGCGTCTTCAAGCACTGACCAATCTGCGGTAAACGCCGCAAGACATGCTTTATTGATAATGTCATCTGTCGAAAGGCCAAGTTGATCACTCACAATACCACCATACCTGTCGCTGAGTCCTGTGGAAATATCTTTTGAGTTTTGCTGGAAGTTCGCAAGACGATCTTCGCTGAACAATCCTGCTGCAACGCCTGTTCCCTGACTGAGACTGTTGAAAATATGTTTGAATATTTGCGTGAGGATGTCGCAGACAAAGTAACTCATCAATCGTTCACAATAGCCTGCTGTTGTTTCTCCGATAAGTGCTTGCTGCAAACATTTTTTCGCGCCATACAGAATTTTTAATAAGTTTTCTAAATGTCCTTTTGCTCCTGTAATACAACCGCACTGAAGACTGCCAAACAAATCTTCTGCGGGATTCATATTATATCCTTTTCCCACAAGGCATTTGACATCGTCAAATTGCGGACATTCTTCGTTGTAACAGCCGGGGATGTCACCTGAAGAAGGCTCTGCTAATGTTTCTTTATCGTCAGGAGAACACCAGACGCTCTTTCCTTCAATTGCTTTTGAGCCACCAATAGAAAAACCTGGTGCTTCTTCTTTTTCGAGTCCTCTGAAAATAATAAGTGTCTGTGTGTTTGTTGGATCAGAACAATCTTCTATGCCATAATATTCCGCCGCTGTTTTTCCTGTTCCTGGTAATTTCTCATCAACATCAAGATACTCTACAGTAATCTTTTCTCCTTGATATTCTGTTTCAAACCGACTTGGCTTTGATAGAGAGTCGTCATATGGATATGTACTCAGATCATTTGGATTTGCTTTTCCATTTGCCTCATAAAATTCTGCAAAGGTTGCATCTTTATCGTTTGACTTTTTATATGTCGCATATTTTTCCGCCATCACTGGATCGCTTTCTACTTCTGCGTTCGCTTGTTGCTGCGCCGCATACGCTGCTTCTCCCTCGACCAGACTTTCTGGATCAGAACCATATTGCTTCCCATTCACATAATATCCTTCTGTTTTTGTAAATCCATCACACTTCGGTGGAATCGCAGGACATAAAATTCTGTCACACACAGAATACACTGTTTTGAGATTTGCGTTACATTGTTCTCCAGACGCGCTTTCTACATAATTACCACCATCAAATCCCCGCAAATAATTCCACGCAATGGTCGCGCCACACGCAACAGTCGTCCACTTTGCCGCGACATCCAAATATTTGACTGCATTTTCTGTCACATTAATTGTTTGATCTAATAATTCAATTGTGTCATTAATCATTGTTGGACTGAGCCATTTTGTAAATGATTCTGGTTTTTGAATATCGTAACTCACTGCAGGATATATGTGGCAATTCGCAAGATCTCCATTCCCATCAGTGTAACTCATAAACACATCAAGATACACCCCAATCTGTTCTGGCAACTCATCGACATTATCTTTGTATCTATTGATGGTCACTGGCGCATAAATGTAGACTTTTCCTGTGTCTTTGTCATACGCTGTTGTTTTGACTGTCTGCGAGCTAATGCTAATGTACTCGTTGCTATTTTCCAGACCACCATAACTCTGGGAGTAATACATGGATTCTGAAGTTCCCATATCAACACTCGATTGCGCAATGAGTTTTCCTCCTGACTCATCTTCCTTGACCGTAATTTTTCCGACTTCTGGAACTCCGCCACCAATATAGCGCAACTCAAACAATGAACTTCCTGTAATATCTCCTGCAGTGAGATCCTGCGTGTAGATATTAATAGGGAATGAAGTTGTCTCCGCCAATGTCCAGTCAATACAGCTTGGTTGATACTTAACCTGCTTTGTTGTATCATATTTGTTGCCTGCCTGATCGGTCACATTGAAGATTAATGTGTTTTTGCCAAGGAGCTGCTGATCTTCTTCTCCTGGAAACAAAGAAACAATGACTGAGAAGTTCCCATCATCGTCCGCGACTGTTGATGTTGGAACACCAATGGTCATCGATAAAAGATCAACCATTAAACTTGTTGGATCGATTAATGCTTCTAGTGACTGATACGGTCCTGGACCATACACATTCGCAAGATAATCGCATTCTCCATATTTTGTCTGGAATTCTGGTGTATCGCAACCAGAGAATTCACCATAATTGGTCACGGTGATTGCCGCGCCTGGTTCTGTGTTTCCATCAATTCTGAATAATTTGTAATGCGTTTGCTCCGCGAAGCTCGTGTAGAAATCCAATTTTGGATCTTGTCGATCTACATAGACTATTTTTTCATATCTTGCAGTATTTGCCGCGTAATCTTGCGCTTCAATCGCAAGTGTATGATTTGTTGTCGATGTTCCTACATCCACTTGGTAGCTAAAAAATCCTGTTTCATCGCTCACAAAAATGGATCCTTTACTCTTTTCATCAATGAGGAATGTGATTGTCGCGTTTTGTTCTGTGTATCCTGAGACATTCACTTTATTTGTGTTGACGTAGGTTGGAATATCGTTCAGCGTGAGAAGTGGTGAGCCAAGATCTGTATCAATAGTGTAAGTTCTTACTGCCTTATTGTTGTTTTCATCCCACGAATCAATCTCGACAATGTTTCTTCCTTTCACGCCTTCTACATAACTATACGCGTTTAACGTCACATTTGCCTCAAACTGCGTGCCTGTCGCAGTCATCATCACTTGCGCATACGGATTGCTGTCTTTGTTGACGAAAATGTATATTTTTCCATTCTCTGCTGTTGCTCCTTTCAAGGTAAGCGTTGCGCTGCTTACTAATGATGGAACATCTTCAAGATCAAGGAAATCATACAAACTTTCTGACGTGGTGAAATTGTAGATATCACTTTCGGTGCTGTCAACCACAATTTTGTAGTAATACGTCATGCCGCTGAGAAGATCACTGAGTTGTTCGCTGTGCTGCACTTGTTCTGTATCTTCTCTTTTTGATTCTGTGAACGAATCATCAACACTGTAATAGATGTCTCCTCGTGTTTCATAATTTGTTGTCCAACTGATTTCTACTGTGCTTCGTGTTGGATCACTAGACGCGACATTCATGATCTCAATCGCTGTTTCATCGCCCAATGTTTTGAAATAATACGTTTCTGCTCCTGTTGATGACGCTGCAATTATTTCATAATAATAGGTGGTGTCTTGATCTAAGTCTTTCAGCGTGAATTCATGCGTTGTCGTGAGGTCGCTGTCTTTCTGCGACATATTCAATGCTGTTTTTGTTGTGCCATAGTTGATTGTCGCGTTTGTTTCTCTGTCTGTTTGCCACGAAATCACTGCTGTTGTTTTCGTGATTTCATTTGCCTGCACGAACGTCATGTTCACTGGCTGCTCTTCTGTGGTGACAGAAATTTCTTCTGACGCTGCACTTTCTCGTCCATATTCGTCCACTGCAGTGACTTTGAATGTGTAGGTTGTTTTGTAACTTAATGCGCTTGTTTCATACTCTTCTCCTGGCGCAACAGCCGAAAGCGCGCCATTGCGATAGACATTGTAATATTCTGCGCCATCTGGTTCGGTCCAGGTGAGCGTGATATAATTGATGTCCACTTCTGCTTCAAGATCTTCTGGCGCGTTTGGCAAGGTCGTGAAATTCATGTATGTTGAAGTATATGTTCCTGCGCTATCTGTTGCCTGGATGTTATAATAATAATATTGATTGTCTTCGAGCGCTGTTATTGATGCTTCATGTGTTGTTGCCTGTCCTGCTGTTGACGCGACACTCTGCATCCCAGACGTTGTTTTTCCATAATTGATAATGCCTGTTGACGCAGTGTCTGTTGTCCAACCAATTGTTGCAGTTGTATCGGTTACAACTACTTCAATCGAACTTGGATTCACTGACACTGCAAAGGCAACAGGGAGTGTTGTGAAGAGGAGCGCGAAAACTATAGCGATGAAGAATTTACTGAATTTTTTACTTCTTAATTTTGTTTTCATTTTTTTGTTAATTTGCTTTTGTTTTGATTTATCTTCTTTTTACACTAAATCCATAATACCCCATTGCACTTTCGTGCAATGGGTCCCCCTGACATTCAGGGTTTGCTGGTGCGTGCTTTTTTTTGCGTAGCGATTGTTTTTTCTTATTGTTGTCTCATTTATGTCAATATCGGCGCATATTCTTGTGATGCACTCTCTGCCCACTGGATTGCTTCCAAATAATTCTCATCTGTTGGTACAAGGACATCCTTCACAGGAACATAGAGTTGAACACGCATTGATCCACTCACTGCATTCGCTGTCGGTGTCCAATTATACACATAACTTCCTATAAATCTATCGTCTTTCATCAACTTAATATCCACTGCATACGTGAGGTCATCTGCGACCAATAATTCAAAATTATCGAAACCTACTTCCTGCTCTGGTGTTTCTTCATCAGCGCTTGCTTCTCGCACCATTACGCGCTCAAATTCATTTGCTTCATTTTTCAACGTAATCACCGCAAGCTCGCCTTCTTCCATCGCACGCTCTGTCATCACATTGTTATGATTCTGGATGACGGTAATATCATAGTTTAATGGTTGCAAACGATACATAGGAAGCAAGATTGTCGCGCCATCTGTATCCTGGGAAACAGTCTGGAACATTTTTGTTGTGTGATAGCCTTCTTTCTCTGCAATAATTTGTCCATTCGCGCATGTGGGGAATGGCGATGAAAGAAGCGGATAACCCACAAGACTTTCTCCACTTCCATACATTGTTGCGCCGACGTCACAAAGGAATTGGACACACTGGTAACTTACTGAAACATTGTTCAGGATTTCGTCAAAGCCGTAAATGCTATCCATTGCGACAATGTCCAAAGTGTATAGCCAATTATCTACTGTTGTTTCTTCTGTATTAATTGTGCCATCTTCATTCTGAACGTATGCTGTCGCGGTTGTGGTGTTACTACAGTATGCTTTACTTCTCACCGCGTCAATCTCACTCGGCCACGGCTGCATTGTTCTTTCTCGATCTGGCTCATTTCTACGCATGATCACCGGCGTTGCAAAGAAGAATGGATACTCGCTGCTCTCTTCGTCAGTAATTTCAAACAAGATTGGGAATTCTGTCGTATATTTGTGGTGATAAACATGAATACATGGAATCGCAATTGTTGGGCCTACCATTTTTATGTCTGTTACAATGCCGTTGGTGTTCGGCTGGACATCCAATGACATATCCCAACTTGGATTATATGTTGTTTCGACTTTTAGATGATCAACATCTCCTGCGCCCACATCTACTTTGTAAATATTATCATAATACGGATCATCTGTTTCTTCATAGCTTGTTCCTTCAAACATGATGAATTGTATATTTGTCGCGACTGCCTGTTGGATGTACGCTTTCATGTCGTTGACTTTCCAGCGTTTTGGCGCGCAGGTAAAATCAAGCCCTTCATACGGCAACCAATCTGAGGCTGCAATAATTTCATTTGTGTAAAACTCAAGGAAGCCTTCTTCATTTTCTGTTTTCATGATTTGATACGCCAAAAAGAGTTTGTTGCCAATACTGTTTTCCACTTCAACTTCAATAGTTGGAAGTGTTGCAGTGGTTGCGCCATCACCCACTTGCGTCGCGAGATCTATGCCTATGAGGACTTTCTCTTGCTGCACTTCTACTTTTGCTGTCGTATTTTGTTCTGGAATTTGTGCAAAATCAAATTCGTCGTCAAACGCCGCGAAATTGTTGAGACAATTGTCTATGTTTTGTTCAAGGTATGTCGCAAGATCTACTTCCAGTTTTGCAAGCGTCACAGAACGATCTTGTCCTGCAAGATACCAATATGGGACAGGAAATCCCGCGTTAAGATACGCTTCGTCTTCTTCATACTGGGGGTAAACGTATCCACCGTTTATTCCTGCTTGAAAAATACCCTGCAAGAGGACATCTTCTGTGCATTGTTCTGCGTATTTCGCGACAGGAACAAACTGTTCTGGAAGATTTTTATACTTGAAAATTTCTGATGTAAAATACGTAAATATGCCAACGCTCACTAAGATAAAGAGCCCCAATATGATGAACACGGTGACTTGCGCTTTTTTTTGCATTTTTTTGTGTTTCACGTTGATTTTTTTCATTTTCTCATTCTTAAGGTTATTGTTTTTCCTGCGCTTTTTTGATGACTTCCCACAGATAATATTTTGTCCAGGTGAAGTATGCCGAAAAACAGAGGACATACCACACAAAATAGAGTGCGCTTGGTAGGATTAAGAGGAGCGTGACAAGCCACATCACTGCGACTATTCCTGCTGCCATGATGAGATGCGGAATAATGAATTTATAGAATTGTTTTACTCCAATTTCCCAAAATAGTTTCCACGTTGCTGTGTACTTTTCTGTCATGGTAAATAATGGATGCGTGAGATTCATAGTATAGATGAACATAATTGGCGCAACAAAGAAAAACATGATATTAAACGTGTCGAGGACAAACGCATAGTAACTTGCCACAAGGAAAAGAACGATTCCTGCAATGATGGTGAAGTTGAGGAGCGCGAATTGTCCCAACTGCTTGAAGAGTTTTTTGTGCGGATGGTGCTTTTTTTGAATTTTTAGCCAAATGAAATGTTTGAAGATCACATAATTTGCAAACAAGAGAAGACCAATGACAATAGTGTATACTTTGAATTCTGTCCATTGATCAAGCATGGATCCCGCCTGCGTGACAAAATCATTGGTGGACGCGAAAATCTCATCTCGCAAAAGCGATGCTGCATCGAGCAGCTGAAGCGCCTGCGGAAGCACTTTGTACACATAAAACGATCCGACGAATAACAAAAGGGAATAATAGATGAAGTCTAGCAAGATGATGTGGATTATAGATTTATCTAGCGCTTTCCAACTTTGTATAATCGCAAAGCTCTTGCTCTCTTTTTCCCCCACCATTATCCCCTCTTTTTGAAAAATAAAATATTTATCCCGTTATCGCACAATCATAATCATTTCCTGCAACAGGTGTTTCAAATCCTGCTCCATGCACTAAGCTGACACAGGTTGGTTCTGTACCATCTGCAAACACAACACACGCTTGATCGTAGAGACAGATTTCTTGCTCGCATTCGAAAATCATATCCTGCGCTCCTGCGCCCGCATAATGGAACGCGAAGTACCCGCCAGCAAGTAGCGAGCCGTAATCATAAAATGTGTCGACAGATGTGTCTCCTGTGCAGCTGTTATAGAGATAGGTTTGCCATTCCACGGATTGATTCGCGAGCAGTTTTATTGTGTACGCATAACGGAACATGTCTTCTGTAATTTCTTCTTTTTCTCCTTCAATAATTACTGTTCTGCTGTTTGCAATTAATTGTGATTGGAGTTGATCTACTGACGCGTTCATTGTAACTCGTGTCCAGCCGTCTTGTTTGTAGTATTCCAATCCAAAGATGTAGGCGCAAATTCCTGCTGGCACTCCTCTGCTCCAACCTCCTAAAAGTTCATCGATATATCCATTGAGCCAGCCTGCGATGAGTCCTTGCACTTTTGCTTCTTGTTCCTCGTACATACGATTCATGAATGCTTTTTGTCTCGCAGTTGCGGATATTTGCGTATTACCATCTTTTAATTTACAATCAGAATTATCAGGCTCCTTACATATTTTCATTTGTTCTTGGATCTCTTCCTGAATATCTTCATCTGCTTCTTTTGCATCCGCGATTGCATCTGAGAAATCAGACGTATCTCCAGAATATTTTACTTTTGCAGTACAAATACCACTTTCATCTATGCTCGTACATTGATAATATGTTGGTTTATCAAGAAGTGTTCCTTTTTCCTTTAGGATGTAGATTTCTTCAGTACCTCCAGCTTGTTTTGCTACTTTTACTGCAGTTCCAGTATTTCCGTCTTTATCATGGAAGATATACGTCCCTTCGCTTGTTGTTCCGGAGTAATAACCTGATTCGACGTCATACGTTACTCCTTTTGTGTTTTCATTCAGATCTAAGTATGCGTTGATCGCAGTTTCTTCGCCGTAGAGATTTTCTGGAGTTGTTCCTATCTCTTTTGCTGTTGCTGCTAACTCTTTTGTTCGATCTGCCGCACTTTTTGCGGAACTTTCTCCTTTTACAGTTTTCATTGTTGTATCTTCACGATATCTTGAAGTATCTCCTTCCACTAATTCCTTAAAATCATCAGTTACTTCACCATCTTTTACAAGATAATCACTCTTTACTCCAGTATCTTCTAATGTTCCATCCGATTGTAATTTCCATCGTTCTCCTGTTTTATCATAGTAAAATATATCACCTGTTTTAGCTCCTGTTTCATCGATTTCTTCATATCTTGCATACACTTCTCCACCTATTGTTACCATTTCATATGTATACTGTTTGCCGCTTGTTCCTGCTACTGTAAATGTATATGGATCTGATGACGACGTGGAAGAGAGGGAAGCTCTAGAGCTAATTTCTGCTGAATCTTTTGAAGTAAATGTTGTCACCCCTGTCCCAGAATCTTTAGAGTACATGAAAACTTCATTATCGTCTTGTTCTCCATCTCCATCTTCATCAAGCCAAAATATGGATGAATCAGGGTTAAAGGTAACAATATCCCCGCTCTTTGTTGTTCCACGCCAAACGGTTTCTGATGCTAATTTACTTATTTGAATGATTTCTTTATTAAAAGTAATGGTACCAAGCTCTGCATCTTCTAACTCATAGACATCTGTTGCCATACCCGTCAAATCATTTCCTTCATTTGTCAACAACAGTGCGGTTGCTACTATCAAAAACATAATCACAACCAAACTTCCGTACCATTTTTTTTGATGTGGTTTCATTTTTCTACCCATACGTTGGCGTTGTTCCTAACTGATCGCCAATACTTGTTTCAACATCTCCTTCTAACTCTTCCTGCTGTTCTTCAGAGGTTTGATTGCCTGTGAGATTCCAATTCATGTTAAACAAGCCTTGTACAGTATTTACTGTATCGACCACTGTGGTGACTATTGTCGTCAATGCCATAATGCTGCGCCATGTACTGCATAATGACAATGGATTTTCAGCAGTATCTTCTCCCGTCGGTGCACACTCAAATACAGTGTCTCTCAAAAAGTCGAAGACTTTTCCAACTGCATTCGCCACCACAAAATCTTTCAATCCATAAAACCAATGCCAGAAAAACGCATTCACGACATTCTGACAAATCTGCGCGCTGAGAAATTGTTCACATTGCATGACATCTTCGCCTTTCGCAACCGCGATGTTCAAACACGTATTGTACGCAATCAAAATCTGATAATAGACATTCAGCTGCGCGTATAATCCTGGCACACAAGGAGGATTACAGACTAACGCAATCACAAGATTTTCTCGAGGGTTGAAGGGGAAGGTGAATGTCGTTCCAAGAAGATCAGGAACCCATTCTCCGCCGATATAGCCACCTTGTTGTTCAATTTCTCCACTTTTTCCTTTCAACAATAATTCGTTCCAGTTTTCTGAACAACTTTCGCAAAGGACAGTGTCGCAAAGGTATCCTAAACTAAGCATCTTGTATTTGTTTGAGAATGGAGTACTGCCACTGCTATATTGATTTTCATATCCAAGCGTCTTCCCGCTTTTATCAACAATAGGCTTCTGATCTATGCCTTCTCCTTTTGCAGAGTCCACTTCTGTTTTCGAATAATATCCATACCACACATTATTTAGTGTATTTGTGACTTTGACGCCGCCCGCAACTAAACCTGTCGCTTCTCCAACTGCCAATGTGTTTACTGCTTTCAATATCGTGACTAAATTATTCGCAATCACACGAACGCCGTTAATTGGACTGCAAATCTTTGTTCCCCATTCTGTCCATGTTCCAAGGAATTTTGTAATTGCTCCTAATGTTTCAATAAATTTCGCCATTGTCTGAATTTTATCCACTGACGCAAGACTTGGCTCTGTATACAAACCACCCATCAACGGAACAGAAGTAGTAATATTTACTTCTTCATCTGGCGAATAAATATCCGCGTACATCGATCGCGCCTGCGTGACTGTCGCAGTACAAGTAATTTCGATTGTACTTCCTTCACTCACGGTCATATTTACTTTTCCATAAAAGAACGACGGAATGTTGACGAGCGCATATTTCTCGCTCTTGTCTGCTGTATCATAATAATATTGTCCGACAATCGCTGCGTCATACATACTTACTGCAGCTGTCTGATTTTCCGCAAGGAACACTCCTGCTTGACAGGATTGAATTTGATATGCATGAATGTACGGAACTGTTCCTGACGCAGATTCTAGTTCTGTGTCCAATCGAATAATCGTGCCACTGCTCGTGAAATACAAGAAGTTTGGATTCAAGTACGGAAGATCATCAACGTCTGCTTCTGCATCCCAATAATCTACTTCTCCTTCAACAACGCTCACTACATGACTTTCTGCGACCACATCATCGTCATCGCTGTCTTTTGTGTTGCCTGCATTATCTGTCGCGATCATCGTGAGCTCGACATCTTCTCCTGTATCAAGCGCGCCTGTGTATTCCCAATAACATTCCCAAATATTATCATTGACTTCTGTACAATACGACGCTGCTTCGTTTTCATTGCTGTCTTCAAACGCGCTATAATCTGCAAGAACATTACTTGTATCAAGTCCACTGACATCTTCTTCGAGATACGCGAGTATGTAGACGACATCACCTTCTGTAATAACATCTGCTTCTCTTCCCAACGCACCCATCGTGACGTTCAAGAACACCGGCGCTTCTTCATCGTAGACAAATGATATTTCCTCCCCTGTTGTGCTGTCAAAATCATTGCCTGCATCATCTGTCACCACATCTGGCAGAATATCAATATTTTCTCCATGCGACACTGAACTTGGAATCGCAAAGCTTTCCCAATAACAATACCAACTTGTGCCTGACTGCGAACAAGAATCTGCTTGCTTACTTCCTAATTGTAATTCATTCAAATCAAGATATACATTGAGATCATCAAAACCGCTTCCATCTTCTTGAATTTCTAAGGTGAGTGTATTATTCTTTGCATTGAAATAATCATCAAACGCAGAAGTGAGACTTACCACAATTGGCGCGGTACTATCTTCAATAAATCCTACTGTTTTTGTGAGAGTATTGCTGTTTCCCGCATTATCTTCTGCATAGATTTTTACAGTCGCACTTGTTTCTGCTGTGTCTACATAGATATCCCATGAACAAATGAACAAACCATCTTCATATTCATCACACGCAGCTTCCATCTCATCATAATCTTCTTCTATTTCATCGTTGAGACTGGAGAGATTCGCATAGACTCTGCTTGTGTCTAATCCAGCACCTGTTTCTGTGATGTTGACAGAAATTGTCGCATGAATTGCCGCATCGCTGATATGTTCAATAGGGTTTTCGTTGTCATCTTTTATGACGAAGGATGATGTGGAAATAGATGGTCCTTGGCTGTCGACAGTAATACTGCTGCAACGTTTGTTCGTGTTTTGTACATTATCATACACATAGAGACATATTTGCTGCGCACCTTCACTTGCCCCAAGATCAGTGACTGATGTTTCAAAAACAGTTTCATAATCACAATCTCCTGGCTCGCCATTTATTGAATTATTTTGTTTGATCGTGTTGTTCATCCATATTTCTAAGCGATCGAAACCGCTGCATACTGCGCTGTCACAAGAAGTGCACGCTTCATCTTCCAGTTCAACAGAAATGTTTACTGCATCGGTGAAATAACTTGGATAACTTGCGCTTACGAATGTTGGATTTTCTCCATCAATGTATACTGTTGTTTCTTCTTCCACAGCAACAGTGCTGTCGTCGTCTATTACTGAGATGGTGAGTGCTTTTTCTGCCGCTGTTCTGTCTGCTGTGCTTGTCGTGTATGTGCAGAGATAGTCATCACCATCTTGTTCGCAACTATCAAACGCTTCTTCTTTTCCAAACACATTAACATAAACATTGTCTTCTGAGAAATTCGCGAATGTGTCTGTTTCATTATCTGGTGTGACTTCAACTTCCACTGCAAGATAATCATCGTATGTACTGATGTAACCCGTGACGTCATCTTTTCCTGCGTAGGAGTTTATGGTCATTGTTGTTGATGCGAACGCAACAGGGAGAGAAGTAAAGAGGAAGATCATGAAGAGTGCGATTAATTGTTTGATTCGGTTTTGTTTCATTGTTTTTATTCCACGCTCGGCTCTACTAATTCTGGCAATAGATTCGCGCATGCTTCTCGATGCAATAATGGCGCGCCTACTTGTTCGACTGTTGTTGGCGGTCCTTCGTCAAATACACTGAATTGTATTACGTCTCCGCTTTCTAATTCTGCTGCAGTCACATTCCACAGGAACACCGCACCGCCAGTGAACGTTTGCGGAATTAACACATCTTCCTCTGGATAATAAATCGTGTCTGTTCCAACAGTCGATGTGGTTTGCAATGATTGACTATTTGCCTTAATTGTCATTTCTCCCATGTATCGTTCTTCTCTGAGCAACATAATGTCTACATAATATTCTCCTGGCGCAACATCGAGCGTGGTCGGTTCACCTGTCGCAACTTCATACACTGCAATCGGCGCTGCGTTTAACATCCCATTCTCTGTGTCGAGTTTTGTCAAACTGATAATTGCGGATTCATACGCGAAAAATTCTTTTGGATCCATATTCACATTGCACGCAATCACATTTCCTGCTTCATCGAGATGCACACCAATGCCTTCTTCATTTGTTGGTCCAGGAGGCGCAATGAAATATTTCTGAATTGTAATTTCTCTCGTATACACTTTGTCGAGCATGATTGTTTCTTCAAAGGATTTTCCCTGCACAATGTCTCCTGTCGCTGCGCTCTTCTCCACATAACTTGGATGTTGCACCGTAATAACGCCAGATCCTATACATGGAGGGAATGTCGTGGTGAGTTCTCCATTTTCATCTGTTGTTCCCATGTGACAAGTATCCGCAAATTTATTCACTGCGCTTACTGTTCCATTTATGTCATACTCATACACATACGTTGGACCGCATTGGAATGTAATCACTGCGCCGTCTACAGGTGCTCCTTTTGGATCTTCTACAGTGATTGTACTTTCTCCACTCAGACGTTGCTCTGGATCACACTGATACGTTGGCTCGTCTGTTGTTTCTGGGATTCTATACACGTCTCTGAGCACGTCATTTAATTTTATTCTTGGATAATTATTTTTAATGACGACCTGCATTGGGAATTGGAAAATAAACGCATTGCCTTCAATTGTGCTTTCTGGATCAACAACAGAAACAACGACTGGATATTTCAAATTGTAGAGGTAATCGTATTGAAACATGCAAAGATTTGCGATGAGCACATTTATCTCAAATGTGTCTGGCTGCAGAAGCCCATAGCCAATATTATTTCCAAAATATAATTCCATCGGATAATTTGTTTGATAATTTATCGATGCTGTCATGGTGTCGTAAGACATATCCCCAAGAAGCTGTTCATCGAGATATTGCGTGAATCCATCAAAGACTCCCTGCCTGAGTTCTCGTGTTTCGTCATCTGCTTCCATTTTTTTGTCAACTATAATTTCACCATAGTTTGTTCCTGCGATTTTTAGGTATGGAATATTTCCTGCAAGCATTTGCTGCACATCAGTCTCAACGGCATTGTAAAACCAGAAGACACGATTCGCGCATGGCTCAAATCTTAAACCACCTGCCATCGGCGGAAGATAATCTTTATCCACCTGACTGTACATTGCAAGGAGATTTCTTGTCTGCTGTTCGAGGAAAAGCGTATCGAGTTCATGCTCTGCAATTCCTCTTGCAAGCGTGTATGATTTTTTTAATGCAACTGGAACAAGCGCGGAGAACGATTCTTGCGTTGTTGTTGTGCTTTCCTGAAGTATGTTTATAGGAAGTGTTGCAGTGACGTCGACGCTATTTTCGTTGAGCGTTGTTTCGACAGTGAGATCTCCTGTTTGTTCTATTTCTAATCCTGCTTGCGTTAACGCTTCAAAATTGTTGAGACAATCTGGCATTTTTTCTTCGACGTATCGTTCTATTTGATCTTGAATAGAGTTGTCTCCTTCAACTGTTTTTTCTAATTCCGGAATTGCGACACGATCAATGCCATCTGCTTTTTGATAATACCAATAGGGAAGTTGTTGTTTTCCGTTCGCGAGCAAGAGGACATCGCTGTTGAGCGGTGTGAGCTGAAGAATTTCTTTTTCTTTATCGCTCAATGCTTCTTCATAAAGATAACCACCACGCTGACCTGCTAAAAGCACTGCTTCTTCTGTGACGTCAACGAGACATTGCTGAATGTATGCAGTCACTGGATCTTCAGAAAGCTCGAATGTGGGTGTTTTTTTGAACTGCGTTTGAAAATAAATAATTGTGGCGACAGTCGCAATAAGGAGTATCCCGATTATGATAAACACAGTCACTTGCGCTCTTTTGGAATGAAAAATACTATTTATGACCCTCTTTTTCACAACATCTCCCCTTTTCCCGTATAGATAGGGCATTTTTTGGGGAAAGAAGTATATAAAGGTTTGGATAACGCAGACGCAACTACTAGTCGTAAATTGGTTGCGTCTGCGGAATAGTAAACGCACTTTTTTTATGGATTATTTATTTGGTACGTTTACTAAATTTATTGAGAGAAGAATTAAAGATTTGAATATCTTCTTTGATAGCTCGCAACAAAATTATCCGCAACATAATGAGCAAGAACATGATTCTGTGGAACTGCGCGAGCACTCTCTCGCAACTTCAGATGAAGCAACGCCACTGCATCTGCGCCCACAGGGGCTCCCTCTTGGAGACATCTTTCAACAGACTGTTCAAAATTTCGTCCAATTAATGTTCCATAAAATCGATCTATTGCTACTTTTTCTGTCAAGAGCTGCAGCAAATCATGCGGATCAACACCATCAAGGCTTGTAACCATCATCTCCAACGCCGCGTCAAGCAAGAGCTGGCGAAGAATAAGCGCTTCCTCAATAACAGCAGGATTGTCTTGCGCTTCAAGATGAGCATACCATGCTCGAGAATTTGCAGCAACTGCGTATTGCATACAGCCCACTTCTTCCCACGATGAAAGTGCTGTAGTAATCGTTCCTTTTTCTAGACCTGAAACTACTGCTTTGTACGCATCTCTTGGATCACCATGATAATCCACAATATCGCTGAGTCGCACTAATGCTGTTGTTTCTGTCATCGTACTTTATTGTCTTGAGCGGTGTTATTTAAAGGTTACTGTTGGTGTTGTTACTTATTCGGAGTACATAGCTAAAAGGCCCATTTCTGGCTGCTTAAAACATCTGCACAAAACAAAAGGTTTATATATAAGCAGTGCGTATATTAATATCCTAAAAAGCAAACGAGTATACAAAAATGTATATCAGTTGTGGGACAAAAACAATTTTGTCGCTTGAAAGGGACTGATGTACAATAAATCGAGGGTGTAGGATATGGAAAGTGAATTGTTAACATTGGGAATTTTGTTCTTCTTCGCAATAGTCGGCGGTGTCATCGCAAAACGCTTCAAACAACCAGCTGTCCTTGGTCTTCTTCTCGTCGGCGCTATCGTCGGACCAAACACTTTAGGTATTGTTTCCAATCAAGAATGGATCGACATGATTATTGAATTTGGCGCGATCTTATTATTGTTCGTTGTTGGACTTGAGTTTGACCTTTCAAAACTTGTCAAACTCGGTTTCAAAGGAGTGACCATCGCTGTCCTCAAAACAGGAATCGCATTCTTCATTGGGTATCAAACCGCATCATTATTTGGCTATGAACCAATCGTCGGTATTTTCGCTGGTGCAGTATTATCTTTCTCCAGCACCGTCGTCATTGTTAAAGTTTTAGAACAAAAGGCAATGTATAACAGACAAGAAACACCATTGCTCCTCACTGTTCTTGTTATCGAAGATGTTCTTGCAGTTATTGCATTAATTTTCTTCTCCAGCCTTCAAAACAGCACAGAAGCAAGTATCATTCCAATGGTTGAACATATGATCATCGCATTAAGCACATTACTCATCGCATACTTTATCATGCTTCGCGTTTCCTCATATCTTTTCAAATGGCTTATCAAAAACGGCAGTGATGATATCACGACATTCCTTGCACTTGGATTTTGCATTGGCTTTAGCATCCTCGCATATTTCCTTGGCTTATCCCCAAGCGCAGGCGCGTTCCTCGCAGGAAGCATCATTGCGTCACTTCCACAAGCAAAATCATTTGAGCATGCGGTCGCTCCATATTCCCTCATTTTCAGTTCCTTGTTTTTTATTGCAATGGGAACACTTGTGAATTTCAAAAGCATCGCACCAAATGCATGGTTCATTGTTGCATTACTTGTTGCGGTTATTATCTCTCGATTCATCGCAGTCGGACTTGTTAGCTATGTCTTCGCTGGCTTTCGTGGAAACCAAATCTTTTTTTCCAGCCTCGCAATGATCTCTGTCGGAGAATTTGCTTTGCTTATCGCAAAACAAAGCAGCGGCTTTGGCATGTCCATTGATATTGTCACCATTACTTCCGTCATTATTTTTGCAACTGCAGTGATCATGTCCATCAGCGTTGCATCAAGCAATCTCGTCAGTGATGTCTGGAGCGCAACAAAAACTCCTACGTATTTGAACAACAGCTTTTCACAGCTTGCATCGTACGTTCGCAGTTTTTTTGATCAAATTGACACGGAGAATTCTCAGACAAACAAATTCAAGACTGCATTTTTTAGCACTGGATTTTCCTTGTTGTTGCTTGCATACATTTTTGTTGGCTGGGACAAAGGAATTGGTCTTGCACAGACATTTGAACTCTCTTCAACAAGCATCTATTTGATCCACGCGGGCTTTGTTGTTATCACACTCCTTTCACTTGTTGTGATCTACAAAAAAATCCGCCACACCCAAGAAACACTTGTCAAAGTCCTCACAGGCATTGATCGCATGATGAACCACAGAAAATCACAGCGCATTTTACAAAACCTGTTTTTTGTCAGCGTGTTTTTTGTCAGCGCATTGTTTTTTCCATTAATCATGTACATTGCACATCTTCCTGCGTGGGCAAATGTTGTTTCGTTTGTATTGCTTGGCATCAGCTTTGCCTTTTTCAACTTAACAACGCGCCTTTTGAGCACATACAAAACAGACAATTACGCAAGCGGCAGATTGTATAACGGCATCAGCTTGCAGCAGTTATACAAATCTCAGGAAGTCTACAGAACAGCACCAAAAGGATTTGGTGAGAAAAAGATACAATAATTATCATAGGCTTTGTTTGTAGTTGGTTCAGCCAGAATTGACTTTAAACAAAACATTCGATGGCTCAATCGATTTGTTTTTTTGCTGAGTGACGAACGTTGCTCAGCGGAGATTTTTTTCTTATTCACCGTTGATTATTTTCTTGTTTCTTTACTTTCTATTTCTATAAAACCCCATTGCTTGCGCAATGGGTCCCCCTGACAATACAGGTTTTGCTAGTGCGCGTTATGTTGTGTGTTTATGCCTATTATGTTGTTGCTAGTATGTGTTTTAAAGAAATATGAAAAGATTATTGAAAAGATAACTTTCATTCTATTAAGCGCTTCACTTCAATAGAAATCGCTTTCTCTAAGACTTTGATATATAATGGACATTCTTTGTACTCGAGCTTCTGTTTTTTGCAGAACTCTATTACATGTTCTTTTTCTTTGTCTGTTTTGTATTTGACAAAAATACTTAACCCTTCTGCATCTCCATGAATCATTTCGAAGTGTTCTTTTTTACACAACACTTTGATTTCTTTTGTTTTGTTGAGGATGAATTGCAGTCGTTGTGGCGCAGCTTTGAGTTTTTCGAGCAGAATAGCGTAGTCTATGACGTTTATGTTAATGAGACTGAGAATATCTGATTCCTTCATTTCTTTTGTGATAATGCCTTCTTTTGCGCTCAGAAAGCCTCCATGACCTACATCTGCAATCTTCCATTTTCCAAAACTGCCGACGATGATGTCGGATAGGTTTCCATTGCATAATATTGAATGTGTTAAGGATCCTGACGCGTCTTCGATCATCAACAGATTATTTTCTTTGCACATTTGTGCAATTTCTTCAATCGGTTGTGGCGCTGCATAGCCTGCAAAGCTCGCGAAGAGAAGTGCCGCGTTTTTGTGTTTTTTGAGCTCATTTGTGTTGAGAAGACCATAGGTTGTTTTGAGTTCTGTGATTTTTAGATCGAGAAGTTTTGGAAATGTTTTGTATGACAGCCATCCTCCTTGATCGGGGATGAGTACTTCTTTGCAGCCACGCTGTTTTGCGATTGATAGAGCGCCAAATATTGCACTGTCTCCGCTGTTTGTTATTTTTACAACTGGATGCTTTGTATAGGTTTGTAAGAGTTTGAGACATTTGTCTTTCAGTTGCTTTTCGTCCATGATTAGGAATTAATGACTTCTTGTTTATAAAATTTTAAGAGATTTTGGAAAAAAAATAGAAAAGAAAAAAAGAAAAAATTAACAGTCAACACCAGATGAATAGTACTCTGTTGATGTTGAGTTTGACGCTAAAACATAACACATATAGTCAAAACAACCACAACCTGATGCACAATCCGCATGCTCTGTACATTCTGCTTCTGTGAATGTCACACTCGATGAGCTGAGCGTCACTGAGACTGTTCCTCCATTATTTGTTTCATCAGACTCTGTGATGTACCTTCCTCTTGATGTACTAGAATCAAGAGTGGATTGTATTGATACTGTTGCAGAGCCACTGTCATACAATGCTTGAAGCAATGATAGACCGGTTGTTGAACCAATACTATATCCTGTTGCAACATATGATGTTGCATCTGTTGCACCTGCGCCAATATTTAGCGTTTTAGTTCCTCCTAAAAGAGTTATGGAGTTTGAACCATAATAAAGATAAAACAGATTGTATGATGTTCCTGATGCAGTTGCTGTTCCTTGATTTTTTATAGCTCCAACCATCGCAACTCGTACTGTTCCATCATCTAACACAATACCACTTGATGAAACAACTGCTTCTCCTGAAAGCGAAGCAGTTGTTGCGGATGAATCAATAACCAAATCAGGATAACTTACTGGAACAGATGTTGCGTCCTCTGGATCACTGCCTGCTGCTGTTTCATCTGCATCAGAATAGCCATCTCCGTCGTCATCACTATCACAGCCATCTGGCGTTCCATCGCTGTCCGTGTCAAGAGTGTCGTCATATCCTGCACAAACATCAGAACTGTCATAGACACCATCACTGTCTGAATCTGTGGTTGCTGTATTGACACACGCACCTGCTGAGCATGTGTAACCTGCACCTACTGTTGCACAACTCTTTGTTGTCATATAAGCAGTGCCATCAGTTCGACAATAATACTCTTTAACTGACGTCGTACTTTTACAAGAATCTGTCCAAGAACTTGTTACACCACTTCTGTACCAGCTTCCTGTTACTGTTCCTTGTGTTGTATATGTCATTCCTCCATCTGAATCAGTACAGGTACCTACTGCCATTCCAGTAAGGTCTGTTGTTTCTGTTGAAACACCATTTAACATTAATACAGCAATCGCTACAACTCCCACAATTCCAACAATACTAAGAACATACGCACTTGTTTTTTCCATTATACACACCTCTTTGAAAAAGAATGTTCTGTTTTTAGGAACGCTTATATATAAATCTTTTTTTAAGAGAGTATGACCTACTACGATACCATCGCATCTGGCTATTCTGAACTGCATCGAGAAGAACAGCTGAAAAAGATTGCGCTGATCAAGAAGAATATTTCTTTCCACGAGAAATGGAAGATTCTTGATGTGGGTTGTGGTCCTTATTTTGCTGATTTTTCTGGCACTATTGTGGGGATTGATCCTTCTTTTCAATTATTGAAACTCGCAAAACAAAAAATTCCTGCTGTTCTTGGGAAGGGAGAATTGCTGCCATTCCGAACAAACGCCTTCATGGTTATTGTTTCTATCACCGCACTCCAGAACTTCGATGACATTGAACAAGGATTACTAGAGATGAAACGGGTCGCAAAGGAGCATATTGTTATTAGCGTGCTGAAGAAAAGTCCAAAGATCAGAATTATTGAGGAATTGATGGCGAAAATCTTTTCTTCGTTTAAGGCAATTGAAGAAGAAAAAGATATTATTTTCTTTTGTAAGAAGTATTGATTTATTTTTGTTATTATCTTTGTTTTGCACCTTGATATTCTCAATGAATTCATAAAAACCCCATTGCACTTTTGTGCAATGGGTCCCCCTGACATTTTGTGTTTGTTGGTGCGTGTTGTTGCTCTGCTGTAGCTTTGAATCGCCATACTGCTTTATTGCTATGGGGACCCATTCCAACGCGTTTTTGCGTTGGAATGGGGCATTTATTACGAATAAATATTTTAAACACAAATAACTACATAAAAAAAAGAGATACGTACTCTCCTTCAACAAAACATATAAACAAGAACTGCGCAAAAAATACTTCATGGCAAAGGAAGAAGTCAAACCTGAAATCTTTGATGAAATCAAAAAAAAGGTCAAAGAAGAAGCACATAAAGAGTACAGCACTTTTGTCGGCTTCATGGGCGTTGTGATCAGAACATTTAACCCGCTTTCTTACAAAAAATTATGCATGGCTTCTACTGGTCAAGGACTTCGCTACTACGTTCACATCCTTGCGCTTTCTTTTCTGCTTTTCATTCTCTTTACGATTCCTTACTTGTTTAATTTTTATGACGAACTCCGCGAAGAGACAAATCATCTGAACAATTTCACGCTCGCACCACAAATGGATGTCAATCAAGTTATTGCATTTGAAGATTTTGGGATTGTCGTCGCAAATGAGAAACCCTATGATGGCGAATCATTATTACTGACACAACAAAGCGTTTACTGGAAAAATAATTTATGCCTTGCAAGCAGAATTGCCTGCCTCTTTAATAACGATCCACACCAAGTTGACTTTTCGCAAGCGCACCTGCTTGTTGAGGACAGAGATAAATTCACCCAGCTCGCATTTACCTTTATTCTGCTCATGCTTCCAGGGATATTTATTTTATTGTTCCTCTTCCTGCTCATGAAGTATTTCATTGTTGCCCTACTCTTTTTCCTTTTTGGATTTATTTATACTACTGCGATCAGATATGAAGTGCACGCACGACAACTCTTCCTTGTTGCGATCTTTTCAATGACGCCCACTATACTTTCTGAGACCATCTTTGGCTTTTATTATGAAACATACTATGTTCCGTACGCAGTATCACTGTTACTCTTTATGGTTTCAACGTATATGGTTTCAGAAAAACCATTCCATCACTTTAAACATCCGCATTGAGGGTTTTGGTTATGCTTACATTTATTACCCCACGAGAAACTGTTCTTATTACTTCCCGCGGAACTCTTACACAATTTGGTAAAGAGTTCTTGAAAGATAATATCACCCCTACTGATTGGCACATGCCTCTTTCTCCATCTCATTTTGCCATCAGTCTTCCTAAGAATTCTTTTACTGCGCAGTTGATCGCACAAAGTGGTGTGTTTGTTGTCAATTTTGTGAGTGTTGGATTTGCTGATACTGTTCGATTATTCGGTAAATCAAGTGGACATACTGTTGACAAATTTTCTACGTATTCTCTTGCGAAAGAAGAAGCAGATGGTGTTGATTGCTGTCGTTTGAAAGACGCTGTTGCATACATTAGCTGCCATGTTGTTGAACAGCACGCTTTTGATGATTATATCCTCTTTATTGGTAAAGTTGTCGCTTCGCGAGAATTAGTTTCTAGCGCAAAACGATTGTTTCACGTTGGTGGCGGAGAATTTACGACGACGAAAGATTAAGAAGGATTTCTTGTTCTATTGATTATATGAATGTTTAGAAGTAAAGAAACACTATTGAGAGTAACATAAACTATATTATAAAAAAGATTAAACAAAGAACTTGCATGAAGAGTTATAAGTATCATAAGAACGGTCATTAGAATCAGAAGAAAGTCTAAAAGTGTCATGAAAAAAATAATTTTATCTTTCATATCAAACCAAAGACTCGCAATGCAACAGCAACAATTGCTATAACTGCAATAACACTCAGTGTCAACGCCAAATAATATTCCCAATCCTTTAAGCCATATGTTTTAATTATGCTTTCCATGAATACCACCTCATATTACTCGTTAATACTCCTATTAATAGTTTACTCTCCTTTTACTTCTTCACTGCGTCATTTAGTTCTTTCATAAATCGTTCAATTGTTTTTGGCACATGCTCTTGCTGTGTTTTTAGAATTTTCGCAAGCTCTGCAAGCACATCTCCTTCAAACACTGCGGTGGAGGTTAATTGCGCTTCTGCGGGACTCATTTCTTGTTTCTTTTTTACTGCTTTCTTCCATTTTTCGAAGAGCTCCACTGTTTTTCCAGGTAGCTGATTTTCTGGCGCGTTCATGAGTTTCTTGACCGCATCCAAAACTCCTTCATTCTGGGATTCTGTTTTTTTCGCTG
>CAYLMH010000020.1:0-25506 GCA_964385055.1 uncultured Methanosarcinales archaeon | reverse complement strand
GTAAAGCCCTGACTGAAACCACCGCAGCCAGCAAATAAATCGAGAATTCTTGGTTTCATTTTCGTTGCCACCTCTTGTTTGGAGAATAATTATGCTCACGCCAGCATTCTTTGCAAAGCAAAATTTCATCTTTTGTAAGCACTATTCCGCATTTGCTGCAGAGTTGTTTTCCTGCTTTGTTTGTATACTTCCACGTTATGCCCATGCAAAAACACCTCAAAAATTGTTAGAAAGAGAGTTCTCAAGAAACCATAAATACCTAATTCGAAAAAGAGACCACAAACGTGTACTTTTTTCCTTATTAGTGGCAGCAAAATGAGTCTTAGCTCGTCAGTAAAACAGAAAAGTATAAATAGCAGGATACCTTACTATTTTTCAATAAAAGAGTCACAGGACATGAACGCCAGACCCGAGGCATGGACTTGGTCTGGGGCGTTCTTTCTCTCATCAGTAAACTTTATATTATAGGAGACCTGCATATTTCTGATGGCCAAACCAGAACCAGAAAAAAGCGCAATAAAACAAGAAAAACATCCGCTTCATCCTGATAATCTCAAAGCGCATGGCGCAAAAATCGCGCAGCATCTCGCTGACGGTTCTGTTGTTGTTGGCGCAGGCATTGTTCGAGGTTCACAGATCGTGGGAAGCAGCGCAGTCGCTGCAGCGAAAAGCACAAAAGCAGGGGTAGAAGCAGGCGTTAGTGGTTTCAAGAAATTTCTCAACGCGACAGCAGAAACACTCCATCTCAAAAAACCAGACTTCCGACCGTTAGATCAGTTAGAAAAAGAAGTCTCTCCATATCTTCCAACAGAGTTCGCGAAACGATGGTACTGGAAAAATGTCAAACTCACGCCGACAGTAGGAAAAGGAAACTTGGTGCTCAACTGGACCAGAATTTTCTGCTGGCATGATGATCCGTTCAGAGACGATCTTCTTTATCCAATCGATGATTTTTTCGTGCTTGATAAAGACAGAAAATCAACATTGAATCATTTCCTTGTGAAAGGAGAGGCCTATGGAACAGTGACTGGAGACAAGGGCTCTGGAAAAACTGCGTTCATTCATTGGATCGCGTGGGAATTAAATGCGCACCATCCTGAAGTTGTTCCTTGTCTGATTGATTGTTCAGAAAAAAAAGTAAATGATACAGAGCTCACCAAACAGCTGATGTATCCGTTCCTCAACATCTATCAGAAAACAGTCTCAAGACCATTTGAAGAAATGAGCGCGCAGGAGCTCAGCGCCTATATCAAAAATAAAGTAGGCGATAAACCGTTTGTTCTTCTCGTTGATGAGCCGTATAATATCAACGAAAAAGGGCTTGACGTTCTCCTTACGCTTCAGAGAACAGGAATCAGGTTCCAACTCATCATCGCAGGAGAAAAAGAAGAAATAAAAAAATCTCCTCTCGGCAAAGGGTTAAAAGATGCGCTGAAGTTTGAATTGGAAGGTCTTGATCTTCCGCAGACTGCGTTATTCCTCAGAAAAAGAATAGAAGCAGTGGGCGGAGAAGGAACATATCCATTTGATCAACAAACCTTGAAGATGCTCAGAGAACATGCGCGGGGAAATCCGTTACAGATTCTTGCGCTTGCAAAAGAAAAAGCAATTCAATTATCCATAGATCATAAAGAAGAAATTGTTGAACAACAACAAACAATCCTCAAAGCAAGAGAAGAAGCTGCGCGGCAGAAAGCAGAAGAAGAACGGCAGAAAAGAATCGCGGAAAAAGAAAAGCTTCGACAAATGCGTGAAGAAGAACGAGAGAAACATATGCAGGCGCTTGAACGCCAGCGGTTTGAAGAAGAAAAGAAACATATCGAAGAGCTCAGGCAGGAAGACATGCAGCTCGATAAAATTGATGAAGTGATTGGCGCAATTGTGAGTACTCCAGAAAAAGGAACAAAACACAAAGGAAAAGAGGATACATCAGAGATGCAGAAACAGGAAGATTTGGTCAAGTCAGTCGTTGGCCATATTCCTGTGGAAAAAAATGTAGGGCAGGTTCTTGCGGAAGATCCATCACTTGCAAACGACTTGGAACAGGTTTTTGCGGAAACAGAGAAAGCGCGTAAAAAGAGCGATGACGATAAAAAGGCAAAGAAAAAGCGATAACATGGTATTCTCCACTCTCAAGCAACAGGTTCGATCAGCAATCTCGTTTAGAAAATACTGGAAGACTTTCCTTTTCATGCTCTTGTTTGATGCATTGTTTCTGGGCTGCCTCTACGCAGCAGCGGCAATATTTGACACAGTATTCTCTAACTATGAATCATCCCTTGTTGGAACGTATTCCGGATACGGTTTACTGCTTCTTTATTTTGCTGCAGTCTGCTTTGCGTATTCTTTTTTCACCTATGTTAACTTGAGCTTTCTCAATACCATTCGAGAAGTGCAAAGTGCGTTTGATTTTTCAAAAAAGAAAGTGCTTCAGTTTTTTGGGTATAATTTGGCAATAGGATTGACGCTTTTTATTGCATTTTTTCTCGTTTGGACATTCCTTTCAATAGCGCTTGTAACAGTCCTCAAGCAGACAATTGTCCCGCTTATTTTGCTAGTCTATGCAGTATTTTCCTTCCTCTTTTTACAGTTGTCTCATGTGCTTTTTGTTGCAAAGAAAGAAATAACACTCACGGAACTTATCAAGAAAACCATCCATGTATTTTCATGGAAATGGGTTGGGCAATGGGTTCTATGGAATGTTTGCGGGGGAATTCTGGTGTTTCTCGGTTATATCGCATTGTTTAGTATTCTTTCGAGTATTGGGCAGAATGTCGCAGATACAGCAACACTGCTGCAATTCTACGCAGTGAATATTCTCATTTTCCTCTATCTTGTTTTCGTGACATATTGCGTTGTCTTTTTCAACAGGTTGTTTTTGTTTGTCGTTATTGGTCAGGAAATCAAAAAGAAGAAACTTTAAATAGAAAGCAGAAATCAACAAATGCGGAGGAGATCTATATGGCAAAAGTAATCGTGTACAGTACAAATTCATGCCCCTGGTGCGTGAAAGCAAAAGAATTTTTGAAGGAAAACAAAATTGATTATGTTGAGCACAATGTTGCAGAAGATGCGAAAGCGCTTCAAGATATGGAAGAAAAGTCAGGACAGCGCGGTGTTCCAGTGTTGGACATTAACGGCACAATCATCGTTGGCTTTGACAGAGATGCGATTAAAGCAGCATTGAAGTTGAAATAAGTTTTTTCTTTTTCATTTTGTTTTCTTATTTATGAAAAATCGGCGCAAAACCTTGACTTTAGTGCGAGGATGGAGCGCCGAGATTCCGCAAGCGCCGATTTTACATCCCACGGAAACGCCGCCACTAGTTTGCGAGCCGTAAAACCCATGCCTTCAGGCATGGGATAGGCGAGCATAATGTAAGTAGCGTTTCCGTGTTACCTCTTCTTCATTCTGACATCAAAAACTATTAAAGCCCAGAAAATACTCTGTTTCTATGCCAAAAATCAAGCTTCTCGATGACGCGTTAATTAACAAAATAGCAGCAGGAGAAGTGATTGAACGTCCTGCTTCTGTGGTCAAAGAGTTAGTCGAAAATTCGATCGACGCAGGAGCGACAACGATCACTGTCGAAATAGAAGAAGGGGGAAAATCAAAAATAAAAGTTACAGATAATGGCAGTGGTATGGAAAAAGACGATGCGCTGTTATGCCTCGAACGCCACGCGACAAGCAAAATCACCGACGCAGATGATCTGTTTAAAATCACGACAATGGGTTTTCGTGGAGAAGCGCTCGCGTCCATTGCGGCGATTGCGGAACTTTCACTAAAGACAAAAACAAAAACAGCGCAAACGGGATTCAAGGTGCTCGCAAGTGCAGGAAAAATGCTCGAATCGCATGATATTGCGATGCCAGATGGAACAAGTATCGAAGTAACAAATCTCTTCTTTAATGTTCCTGCGCGAAAAAAACATCTCAAAACAATCCAAACAGAATTACGGCAAGTCGCTGAGCTCATGACAAAGTATGCGCTTGCGTATCCAGAAAAGACAATAAAACTCATGCATGGACAGCAGGAAATTCTTTTTGCGCCAGCAACAACAAACGCGATTGACCGAATTCTGAGTGTTTACGGAAAAAAAGTGACCTACGGCATGCTTCCTGTAAATTACGTGTATGCAGAAATTGAAATAAACGGATTTCTTAGCAAGCCAACCATCACAAGAAACGACAAAGAAGTCCAGCATATCTTTGTCAATCACCGCGCAGTCAAAAATAATATTATAAGCAAAGCAGTATACGATGCGTATCACACGTTGCTCCATCTTGAAAATCATCCGCTCTTCATTCTCAATGTCACCATAAACCCTGGGCTTATTGATGTCAATGTCCATCCGCAAAAAGCAGTGATTCGCGTAGAAAGAGAAAATGAATTATACCTTGCGGTGTTCAACGCAGTGCGAAATACGTTGGATACTGCGAAGCTTGTCCCAATTATTGCGGAAGAAAAACCAATAGACACGCAAGCGCCCTTAATGGCAAAGCAATTTAGTGTGCAGGAAGAAAAGCAAACATTTTTTGCAGAAAGAGAAAGGGACAAAACACCACAAGAAGAAAACGCTTCTGAAATTTCCGCGCAGGAAATGCTCAATCGCGCGTTGCAAAAAGTAGTGGGAACTGAAGCGCAGAGCAATGAAGAGCAGAACTGTAAAGTAGAAAGCAGTGAAGAAAAAGAAGAACAAGATCACTCTGCGTCACTGACCACAGAAGCGTCAGCGATTGCAGGAACAGAACGCATTTCGACGCTCAAACTCATTGGAAGAATTCACAATGTCTTTTATCTCGCGGAAAATGAGTTAGGGCTGATTATTATTGATCAGCACGCTGCGCATGAGCGTGTACTCTACGAAAAATTCATGGAACAATATTACGGAAAAAACATCAAGACGCAGGAGCTTCTTGTTCCAGAAGAGATAGATTTTTCTCCTGCAGAAATGCTGTTGTACAGAGAAAACAAACAATACATTGAAGAGTTAGGATTTCATCTGGAAGAGTTTGGAAGAAATACGCTGTTGCTTCGCACTGTCCCTTCGATTTTAGGCAGGCTTATTGACAAAGAGACAATTCATGAGATCATGGCGCAAATCCATGACAAAGCAATGCTGCTCAATGAAGTGCAGGAAGAGAAAATCATTAGAACTGCGTGCCGTGCTGCTGTAAAAGCGAATGATGTCGTGCACATGCAAGAAATGCAGACCATCCTCCAGCAGTTGCAAAAATGCAAGCAGCCGTTTACCTGTCCGCATGGCAGACCAACAATGATTCAGTTTACGATTCCTGAGTTGGAGAAGAAGTTTAAGCGAGTAGTGTAACAGTGTTTTTGTATCACAATCTTTAAATACCTCCGACTGCATCAGTAAAGACAGGTGGGCAAATGTTGTTAGAGGTACTCAAGCAGGATAAATATTTGACAATTCTTATTATAGTCGTTGCGCTTATCTGGTTATTTGTATTGTTAAAGAACATCTGGACGTTTAACAAAAGCACAACAGAGTTTGAGCACCAGTATCATCAGATTCTCAATGCGGACGAATACAAAGTCAAAGGGAAGTTTGAGAATTAGTTTTGTTCTTGTGTATATCTTCTTATATTCATAAACAGTGCCATCCGATCTTTCAAGGGATATAATGTCTTCTTTTATCAATGAAATAAAAAGACATGGGGATTCTCTAGGACTGCTAAACGATTGTTTATTATTGTAAGGCGATTCATCCAGTAGCAAAGTAAGGAGTAGCTCGGTAGTAAACAAAACACGCACCAGCAAAAGCAAACTGTCAGGGGGACCCAATGCTCTTATAGAGCATTGGGGTGTTGTGGAAATAAAATAAAGATAGTCGGTGATTTCACTCGCACGATTGGATGCACCATAAATAGTAAACTATATTAGGAAGCAAGTGAAGAAAATACTACCATGGTCAAAATAGAAAAACCAGAACAGCCAAAAATTCCCTGGCTTTGGATTATTGCGGGCATTATTGTTTTCTTTATTATCAGTTTCTTTGTCTTTATTTTCGCAGTTATTCTGATTGCAAGTGATAGTGAACCAACAACAGGCAATGTTGCGGTTATCCCAATCAAAGGAGTAATCATGATTGATAGCGAAGACAGCTTGTTCGCGACAAGTGTTGCTTCTTCAACAGATATTGTTGCATTAATTGAAAAAGCAGAAAGTGATCCTTCTATTGAAGCAATAGTGTTTGATATCAATTCTCCAGGGGGAGCGCCAGTTGCGTCAGCGGAAATTGCTCGCGCGATTGTGGAAGCAAAAAAACCAACAGTTGCGGTGATTCGCGAAGTAGGCGCGTCAGGAGCGTATTGGGCAGCAAGCGCGGCAGATCATATTATTGCGAATGAAGTTTCGATTACAGGAAGTATTGGCGTGCTTGCGTCGTACTTGGAATATGGCGATCTTTTGGCAGAATACAATGTCAGCTATGCGCGCTTTGTTTCAGGAGAGCATAAAGACATGGGTTCACCATACAGAGAAATGACAAATGAAGAAGCAGAAATCTATCAACAAACATTGGACAAGTTGCATGCTGTTTTCATTGGTTCTGTCGCGGTAAATCGTGGACTAGAATATGACTATGTGGAAGAACTTGCGACAGGACAAATTTATGTGGGTGTTGAAGCGTTGGATCTTGGACTAATTGATGAGCTCGGTGGAAAGCAGGAAGCGTATACATACATTGGAACGCTGCTAGACATCACAGTAGAGCCTGTTTCGTTCGAAGAAGCGGATTCATTTTTTGAAATGCTTGCGTCAGCGTTGGACAAGTCCGCGTTCCATGTGGGTACAGGCATTGGCGCAGTGTTAGTGGAAAAGGATAGTGGAATAAAAATATAGTTTCAAGGGTCCCTTCTTACAAAAAGTTTATAATGCTTCTTTTCCTCCAGAGAAAGATGCAAGAAAAGACAGTATCAATTATTCTTCCAACGTATAATGAAAGAGAAAATATTGCGGTGCTTATCCCGAAGATTGAAACTTTATTTCAGAAAGGGCAGTCGTATCAACTAAAAGAAATTATTGTTGTTGATGATTATAGTCCAGATGGTACTGCTGTGTTATGTAAGGAGCTTCATAAAAAATACAAGAATATTGTTGTACTTCAAAAAGAAAAACAAGGCATAGGAGCAGCATTGCGTTATGGGTATGATCATGCGCAGGGAGAGATTATTCTTTCTATGGACTCTGACCTTTCTTTTTCCAGCAATGACATCCCTCTTCTTTTGAACAAAATAAAGCAAGGGAATGATCTTGTTCTTGGTTGCCGTCATAGTGTTCAAGGCGCGGGGTATGAAACTAAAAAAGTAGGTACTGTTATTAAAGGATTTATCAGTAGTTTTGGCAATAAAATTATCCCTCTCATGTTGAATATTCCTGTCCATGATTTCTCTGCGAATTTTCGTGCGATTCGCAAAGAAGTTTGGAGCTCTCTTTTAACAACAGAAAAGACAAATCTGCTCCTTTTAGAGATGATTGTTAAAGTACATAAGAATGGATATAAAATAGCAGAAGTTCCAGTTATCTTTTCTGAAAGAAAGTTTGGGGTTTCTAAACTGAATCTTTCTGTGGAGTCTCTTCGCTTTGCGTATCGCCTGCTGTTTTATTATTGGTAGATTTCTTTTGTCTATGATTTTTTACCGCTATTCCTGCTCCATAACTGATGTATCCCATAAGCAGAATACAAAAGAATAAAGATTCTATTTTTACACGATTATTGAGAAGATACAGCTGACTTTTATTAGTGCATGTTTGTTCTAAAGGAACACCATTATATTCCATTGAATCATTAATAATTTTAATATACCACTCTCCTCGAGCACACAATGGATTAAATTCTGTTGTATAATATTCTTGCATGGTTTGTATGAACGAAGTACACATAGTATTGTCCTCAAAGTAAATAAAGATAAATTGATTGGTCTGTTTAGGATCCCCTTCAATGATAAATGGCACAGAAATTCGGCAATAAATAGGAGGGAGACTTGTCGCTTTTAAGAACTTTGCATAGTTATTAACATAAGGGCCAAGTAGTATAGTTGAGTACTCTCCTGCACGCAGTTCATTTGCAAGCATATCTTTATTTACTGACGTCTTATGGATATATGGTTCAAGGGAATCGAGAAGCCCGATCTCTATAAAATTTTTAGCAACAGCCATATCGGGATTATTGGCACTTTCTTCTCGTTGTTCATAATAATCTTGGAAGTCATCTTCAGAAACATATTCGTATGGGTTCTCATCAAACAAAAGGTCATATCTATGAAAATAGTCTCTTTCTACAAGTATTTTTCCCTCTGTTTCAGGGAGCATAGTAAGCGGTCTTTCAACATCATACTTTACCCTGTCAAGAAATTTTTGGTCATTAATCCCATGATTTTGAAAAATATCAAGTACTGTTAATCCTCCAATAGTCATGTAGAAAATGAAGAGAAACGTGAAGATCAGGCCTAAAACACAGTATAGTGCTTTTTTGTTGTAATCTTTCTTAAATTCTTCAACAAAACAGAAGATGTTCATGCAATAAAAAGGTGCAAGGGGAAGGATATACCTATATTGATCAATAAGTTTGTACAATCCAAATTTATTTCCGACAAGAAGAATAAGGATAGGGAAACTTATACATGCAACGAATGAGAAAAGATCAATTTTTTTGTAGAAAACAAGACGAAGACCACTCACAAATATACCCAGATACAAAAGGAGGAATAACCCATTATACCAGTAGGTAAATGTCACTAACTCGTTTATCATTGAAGTATAGGTTTGCACGACAGGATTGTATGTATGGATAATGTAGTTGTAAATCAAGAAGTGATTGAGGAAGGCTATTGCAGAGAAAAATAATACAAAAATGGGCGCAAAAAGAAGCGCAATATTTTTCCAGCGTTCTTTCAGGAAAAGCAATAGCTGCCTGAAGGACATTATTTCATGTTTTTTCCACTTGAGGTATTCTCTAACAAAATGGAAAAGAATTGCTGGAGCGATCACAAGAGGAGTATTGTGTGGTTTTGAAAGCATGGCAAAACTGAAAAAAATTCCTGTCATAAGGTATTTCCATGTATTCTCTTTGTAGAATAAGATGTAAAATCCGCAAAGGAGGAACAAGGTTGCAGGGATAGAAGCGAAATCACTGATGAACACTTTTCCAAATAAAAAGAGAGTGATGAGATAAACAAAAAAAAGACTTTCTTTTCCTGTTTCTTTTTCTTTTATCTTTGTAAAAAGGTATCCTATTAAAAAAAGACTTATAAAATAGAATATACTTGTTCCAATAGGAATTGAAGAAAATAACAAGTCAAATAAGAATATGAGAATGTAAATAAATGGTCCTTGAAAGCAATAAGGGTCTCCTCCATACAATCTTCCTTCTTTAAGATATTCTAAACAGAGATCAGGATTTTGTACCATTGGTGCTTGGTATGTAGGGTACCAAAGCCATTCTAAGAAATATAACCCCAAAAGAATAAGACAAAAAATAATGATATGTTGTATATATCGGTTATTTTTCAGAGACATTTTCTTCGTGTCGCACTTCTTATTTAAATAATTCATTGATTTGGGCTGTAAAAACAAACCTATAAATACTTCTTTTCGTCAAAATGTAGTAATGAAACCTTTGTGGAAACCAATCGCAGAACACATTGAACTGCTCATCGTCCTTTTCTTAATCATTCTCAACATCTTCGATCTGTTAGAATATCTCAGTCCAACCTTTGATTATATTGACAAAATCTCAGGCATCATAGCAATAGCATACCTCATTTATCTCATCTCTCCAACAAAAATAATTCTGGGAACAAAAGACAAAGTAGTCGACTTTACTCTTATCACAAGCTTCATCTTACTCATGTTCAACAAGATCACCACAGCAGCGGCGACCACCTTCGAAGCGTTAAAAGAAAACGCGCAATCCATAATAGAAATCAGCAAAACAACAGCAGACGCGACAATAAAATTCACATGGGATGTTGCAAACGTCAATCACCTCACCTCAGCAGACCTCACAACACTTTTTTACCAAAAAGTTTTCTCTTTTCTCGACTTCAGTCATCCGATTGTCTATTTCAAAGTAACAGACGGGACAAACGAACAGCTTCTTGCAGCGACTACAACCTCTTTTTCCATCACAAATCTCAGCAATTACATTGACGGCTCCTTGTTCTACATTCTAAAAATAATAACAGAGAACCAAGTCTTTATAGAAAAGACAGCATTCTATGCAGGAGGCATCCTTCTTATTTTGCTTGCGATCTACTGCGCGTGGAAAGAAAAGATCAATCCTTCTTCATTCCTTCATGTGCTTCATGGAGATACTAAACGCTTTCACAAGAAACCACTGAGAGCAATTGCAATTTTCCTCTGCTTCAATTTCTTCTTCCTCTTCATTTTCCAATTGATGGTAGAATGGTTGGGTGTTGTTATCGATGCGCCAATTGCGTTCTTAGGTATTCTCATCATGTTTATGGTTATGATCAAATACAGGCATCTTTTTGGCGCGGGACATATAATTACAGTGCTCGGAGAAACAGGAGAAGACATCTACGAAGAATTCATATCATTATTTCACACTCCCTATGGTGTTGCGTTGGGGCTTTCAGGAATTCTTATTCTCCACCTCCTTACCGACTTTGCCATTTACATTATCTCTTATACAATCTTCCAGCATGAAATGCTCTACTTTGATCAAGGTCCTGTTTTCTTCGCAGCGCATCATATCCCTCTCTTCTCAGTGACAGATCTCTTCACACAAGCAAAAACAAGTCTTCTGTTCTACGATCTTGCAAGAACAGTGAATGCGTTAGAAATAATTCAAATAATTTGGGTGTATCTTCTCAATATCATTGGAATTATCTTCCTCTTTCTCGCGCCAGCGTATATTTGGTTTGTCTTATTTGGAAAACACAAAGCGCACGAACAGCGTTGGATTCTCGTGCTCACCGCAATTGCAGTCGTGACGTTCCTCGTTTTCCCTTTATTCCATTTGGGAAGAATTGAGATTCCAAGTGTTGTGGGCACAGATGTACGGACCTCTTCCATAACAGAAACAGATGCAATCATCAGCATGGGCGATGCGTTCATCATAAGCATCATCGCAGGCGCAGTTGTCTCTCTCATCTCATTCAAAAAATGGATACGAAGAGATCTCGTCTACCTTTCGTTTGCAGCAGCGATGCTTTTCTTCGCATTCTATTCGTATTATTTCTTTATAGATATCACCACATATTATTGGGATGTTCTTGTGTATCAGTTTGGAACAGGAGATTATTTTGTCCTATTCTACATGACTCTTTTCGCGCTGCTCTCTGTTTTATTTTATCCAGTGAGTTACGGAGTGTTTGTTTATGAGCTGATCAAGCATTACCGCCTTGCGAAAGAAGTCTAATGGTTGAGTGGGTTGTTTTGTAAAGCAGTATAAACATGATGTATTTCTATGGCGTATGTTCTTTGTTTACCACAATCTTCTGGATAAGAAGTAAAAGCATCATCGCCTTGAAGAAAAGAAATATCACAGAGCGTGCCAAAGACGCGAGAAGGTTCACAAACAAAGCCACGATCATCTTTTATGCAGGTTGCAGATCTTTCTCCTGCTCCGTATGCGCTTCCAGTATAAGAAGTAAATGAGCTTCCGAGAGCAGTATCGGGGATGTATAATGCAAAGGTATTGGCACCAGTATACTCAAATGTTCGTACACCATCAGGCTGTACAAATTCGACAGTATATGGTTCACCATTTTTATAAGAACGAAGCATGCGAAGTTCCCTCTCAGGAACAAACGCACCATGCTCCTCTAAATACAGGTTGTAATCATCCATATTTTTGCCAAGATGGGGCCAGTGCGGATGATAGGTCTCGAGCATTTCTTCTACGTCAAGATCATTGAGGGAGGTAATACCAACAAATGCCCCAACTATACCTACTGCAACCAAAGGATGTTTCATCGCACCCCTGATTCAAAAATCCCTATTTAAACCGTTTGACATAATTAGTGAAAAGCACTTTATTTGATGAGAAAAAGTCTTTTTCTACATTATTACGCCGAAGCTTTAAAAACAAAGCTCATTCTCTTCAGAGTATGGTAGACGAACGACAATCTCTAGTGATACCTTCAATATCTCCCCTAGAATATGGCGCGAGGTTAGGGTTGTTACAAACATTTGTTTCCTGCATAACAGCAGTGCAACACGTTCGCACAGAGCGCTTTTATGTGGATGGCATAGAAGAAAATCTTGCAATAACAGACGAGAATGGAAAACGACGCTTCAGAATGCCAGGTCCATATTTATTCCTTGGGCAGCATGTGGCGTGGGATGACTTTGTTAATCTTCCTCCAATTTGGAGTATGTTTCCAGAACCAATTCTGTTTACAGGACCCTCCAGAAATGATTACATCAAGGAATTACTTCCCAAGCACCCAACAGTAAGTGCTGTAGGAGATGGCGTGATTAATGCATTATTAGGATTATTATTTTTTCCAGTCTATCGAACATGGACAGTCAAAGATCCAAGTGCAGAAGAACTCCAAAAAATGCAGGAGCATAATAGAGCATCGCTGGAACAAGTTGTTCGCGCATATACAAAAGGCATAAACATTGCGATGATGCCAGAAGGAACATCAAAAACAGATGGAAGAATTGCAAAAATCCGAAGTGGTGCGTACACCTATGCGACAGGCACAGAAATCAAGCCGTGGTGTATTCCGTTTGGAAACACGTATGATTATTTTGCAGGAAAAAGGACGCATGTCTTTATCAGATTTGGAGTTCCCTATAAGCATGAAGCAGTTCCTATACAGGAGCAAGAAGCTTCTGACGATTATCGAAAACGAGATATGGCTGCGTTTAATGGACGAATTCGAGAAGAGTTTCTTGACTTGAGCACGATTACTGCGACGCAACTGGTTGCAGCAGTATTGTACGATCAGATAGGTAGAAAATATTTATTAAACAAGTTTGGGCTTGCGTTTGTCGTTGGGAGCTTAGTAGATGTATTCAGAGATTCGAAGGTTTTTGTTGATCCTGCGTTGTCAGACTTCGATAAAGTTCATCAGCGCGTAGAAGGTATTATTGAAAGGCTTGAAGCAGAGAAGTATATTACAGTCAATACAAATGGAGATATAAGAGTTAACAGAGAGCGTGCGCTTCGTGAACCAGAACGCGTTGAAGAATACAAAAAAGAAAATCTCCTTCTCTATCAGTATCACAGACTTCGCGAAATCGCAGAAGCAAGACCATATATAGCAGCAATTCTTGAGCAAAGAGTACGGACTATCCCAAGGTATTGAATGTTTCATTAGAAAATCAAAACACACACCTATAATTAAACTGAATCGCTCTGCAAAGTCCTTCTTCACAATTCATCTCTTTATTAAATAAATCATTAATGAAATAGAAAACGATTCAAGAAATATAAAAAAGCAAAAGAAAAAACAAAAAAATTAAGCGCCAAAGCCAAATTTGCGCTTCTTTGAATTTGCTGCTTTTGCTTTGCTTGGACGTGCTTTTTCTGCGCCTAAGCCTTTATTGCGTAAGCCGCGTGATGTTTTTCCTGCTCCTGTTAATCCTCTGAAAACACGTCGTCTGTTTGCAGGTTTTGCAAGCCAGCTAAGTGAAGGATCTGCAAGTATTGCAGGATGCGCTTTGTCAACCATAATAACTTCATACCAGTAATTGGTTCCATCTTTTGCAACCCAATAACTGTTGAGAACTTCGCAGTTTGGATATGCCCGTGCTGCGCGTTGTTCACAAATCCACTGATAGCTCTGTTCAAGATTCATGCGAACCCCGAATTTTCGTGGAACTCGTCCACCTTGGATTCGTTCACGAACGTGGCCACCACGTTCCATGCGTTGTCGAACAATAAAAATTCCAGGCTTTGCTTTAAAGCCAAGCGCTCGCGCGCGATCAATTCGAGTAGGATGTTCAATGCGTACTGTTGGTGGTTCCTGTCTCCATTGGACAAGTCTTGCGTACCATAAGTCGCCTAATGTTTCTTTTGGCTTTTTCCAAGCCTTTTGTATATATTTGTACATACCCATTTTATTTCACCGATCTATTTGCAGATTCAGGACACGTGTCGTGTTCCCCCACATCTCTGACTAATGGTTTAGAAAATCGTCTTATTTATAAATATTTGTGATATTCTCAGGAAGATGAAACTCATCACATTAAACGTGTGGGGAGGAAAAATAGCTGAACCTCTTGCAACATTTGTAGCAGAACAAGCATCAGATACAGACGTTTTCTGTTTTCAGGAAGTATTCCATAATGGAACGACACAACGACCTATAATGCATGGCAGTAATCCACATCTTTTTTCTCATCTTAAAGCAATGCTTATAGGTTTTAGGGGATTTATTTCAATCCCAGAAGAAGGAGATCATGGACTTGCAATATTTGTAAGAGAAACAATAGGAGTAGAAGAGCATGGAGATTTCTTTGTCTACCGCTGGAAAAATGCATATATTCCTGATGATAGTAACACTCTTGGGAAGGCATTGCAGTACGTCAAAGTAAAATATCAAGGTAAAACATATACAATCGCTAATCTTCATGGATTATGGGACAAAAGGGGTAAAATAGATACTCCTGAGAGAATAGAGATGGCAAGAAAGGTAGAGGCATATCTTTCTCAGCAGCAAGGTTCAAAAATACTTTGTGGTGATTTTAATCTTCTTCCGGAGACAGAAAGCTTAAGCATAATGGAACAAGGAATGAGAAATTTAGTAAGAGAGTATGGTGTTACTTCAACGAGAACTTCGTTATATAGAGGATATCGAACTGAACCATTGTTTGCAGATTATGTGCTTGTTTCTTCAGACATAAATGTGGGAGATTTCAAAGTCTTACCAGTTGCAGTTTCAGATCATGCTCCATTATTAGTTGATTTTACATAATCTTACCAAAACATTTTTATATAACCTATGGCTATATAGTTATATGCTCACAACAATTCAAGTAACAGACAAAACATTGCAGCTGTTAAGAAAAGTAAAGCAGGAAACAACAGCGCATTCCTATGATGAAGCAATACAGAAACTCGTCATGCAAAAGTCAAAGTCACCGTCACTGGCAGGGTTTCTCGGAAAAAGATCAAGAACACAAATTCTTTCAGGGTTGAGGGACAAAGATGACAGATTCTAAATTAATAGACTCCTCTGTTTGGCTTTCTTATTTTTTCAATGGAAATCATAGAGAGATTATTGATTCAAACGAAATTTTGTATCTTTCTGCTCTCTCCGTTTTTGAAATCCACAAAAAACTCTGGAAAGAGAAGATAGAGCAGCATAGGATTATGAGTTGTATGACTTTTTTGAAAAAAAGATCTCTCATCTGTGATGTCACTGCAGAAATTGCAGATGCAGCTGTTGCTCTTTCTCTTGAGAATAATCTTGGTGCAGTGGATGCGTTGATTTATGCGACAGCGCTTTTGAAAAACGCAACATTACTCTCTTTGGACAATGACTTTCGCGGACTGAAAAAGGCGCAAATCATCTAATTACTCAGCTCTTTCAATAAACAATATAAACCCCGCACTTTTTTCTTCTGTCATGTCTTTTACAGATAAACTCAAACAAGTAATGACCTCGATAACAGGAACAGAAAAGAGAATAGAAGAACCACAGTTTACAGACATCCATCAAGTCTTTCTCAATACTCCTGAACACATTGAAGAAGGCATTGCGCTCGCAGAAAAAACAATCATTCCAGATGCTGCAAATGCGCAGCATATCACGTTTGTCGGCATGGGTGGTTCTTTAAACGCAGCATTCCTTCTCAAAACATACTTAGACAATATTGATTGCAAAAAACAAATCAATCTCGTGCGAGACTACAAAATCCCTTCTTACATCTCAAAAAAAGGATTTCTCATTATAATTTCTTATAGTGGGAATACAGCAGAAACATTGGAAGCGTATAGGCAGGCATATAGAGAAGGGTACCAGTTTATGGTCATTACATCTGGGGGAAAAATAAAAGAATTTGCGGAGAAAAATGGAACTCCAACAATCCTTTTGCCAAAAGGGTATCAACCACGGCATACAGTGTATCACATGTTTGGAGCTATTCTCAAAATCCTGCAGAATTCAGGAGTCATAGAGAAGCATGAACAGATAGTAGCAGAAACAATTCGTATGCTTCATAAACCTATCTTCGAACAGATGGGAAAACAAATCGCGGAAAAAATGGAGAACAAAATTCCTATTATCTATACAACACCAAAACTAGGAGGAGTGAGTCAGCGTTGGAAAATTTGTTTTAATGAAAACGCGAAGATCCATGCATTTTATAACGAACTCCCAGAACTTAATCATAACGAAATTAATGGCTATGTCACCAAACAGGGAAATTTCCACATCCTGTTTATTGCAGATGAAGAAGAAGCAAAACACCATAGACAGAGAATCTCCGCGACAAAACAGATTGTGAAGGAATACGAATACACCACAACAGAAATTGTCATAAAAGGTCCGTCGTATCTTGCGCGATTATTTTCCGCAGTCTGTATTGGCGATTGGGCAAGTTATTACTACGCGCAAAAGATGGGTGTTGATCCTGCGCAAGTGCAGGTCATTGAAAAATTAAAAAAAATATTGGCAGAAGAAAAATAAACATAATTTTTCTCTATCAACCCTCAAGCACTCTACTCACATGGCCCTGTTTCTCAATCCGCACAATCTTGTCCACAAAACTTTCTATCTTTGCTTCATGACTCACGACAATAAGTTGCGCAATCTGCAATTCTTCAAGCACATCGCGCATTTTATCGAGCTGTTCAGCGCTAAACCCATCAGTAGGTTCATCTAAAATAAGAAGATCTTTTGTGTGAATCGTGCTAATGAAATCATTGATCACCTTGTTGAGCGCAAGTCGATACGCGAGCGCGACAGCGGTTTTCTCACCGCCACTTAAATCAAGGACATCAGTGTCATAGCCGTTCTGCTCAATAATAGGAGTAAACTCTTCATCGAGTCGCGCAGTCAGCCCTACACCAATAAGCATGCTAAACCATTGCGTGAACACTGCGTTAAAAGATGCGTGCACTTGCAACAAAACATGTTTTTCCATTGTAGAAACAAGTGGCACAAAGAATTCATCAAGCCATTGGTGATAGGTTTGTATTTTCCGCACTTTTTCTAGTGTTGCATATTTCTGCTGCAGTACTGCGTCCTGTTGTGCAATTTGTTCATTTAAATAAAAAAATTCTTTTTGTCGTGCGACACAGTTCATTTCTACCAGCTTCTCTTGTTCGCGAACAGCTTCATATTCTTGTTTTTTCGTGAGAACGTGCTGTTCGTGTTTTGTAGATTGATCAGACATATTTTCATACTGATCAAGTTCTTTCTTCAGTTGTCCAAGTTCATTTTCCAGTTCTGCGCATTCTTTTTTCACTGCAACAAGCAGTTCTTCTTTTTCAGCAATCTTTTGCAGATGGTTTTTCTGATATTCCACGCTCTTTTCCCAGAATCTGAGGTCTTCCAGTACTTTTCTAATTTTTGTCACTTCTTCCTTCTTCTCCTTCAAAGGAAATCTATCCAACGCGCTCTTCTTCTCTTCGCTTTGTTTTTTTTGTTCTTCAAAAGAAAGGAGTACACTCTGTTTCTCGAGTAGTGCTTTCTCTTTGAGAAGTATTTCCTGTACCATCATCTGTAAAACTGCTTTCTTTTTTTCAGCAAGAACAATCGAATGCAGTATTTTCTTTTGCTCTTCTATTCTCATTTGTATGCGTTGTTTTTTTTGCTCCAAAACAAGAAGTTCTGTCATCACATCAATCAGAATTATTTTTTGTGCGTCAGAAATTTTCTCTTTGTGCTCATGCACCACATCCTGCAAACAAAGCGTGCATGTCTGCAGAGAAGGTATTCTTGCGAGAATCTGTTCCGCGTTTTTTTGTGCGACAACAAGGGACGCTTCTTCTTTGTTAAGGACAATATTCTCTTGTTCTAGGGTAGCAAGTATTTTTTCAGCAGCATCTTTTCCAGCAATTTCAGTATCGAGATGGAGGAGTTGCTGTGCGTATGATTCCTTGTGAGCAATTGCTTCTTTTATGGATTTGATCTCTTGTCCAAGGTGTTCTATTTGTGTAGTCCAATTTTTCTCCTGTTGTAAAAGAAGTGCGTACTGCTGCTCAATATCGCCTATTTCCTTTGCTGTAATTTCTTTTTCTTGCTCTAATGCAGAAATAGTTTTTTCTGTTGGTCTCATTTCAACAAGAGGCTGTGATAGATGAAGCTGTTCTATGTTCTGAATAAGAAGCGTTTCTTTTTGTTTAGTCTGCGCAAAAAGCGCTTGTTTTGTTTTCTGCTGCATCAAAAGAACAGCGTGCTGTTCTTTCTTCTTTCTATATTCGGTCAATACTACATCGAGTTGTGCAAGTTCTTCTTCTTTCTGTATTTTTTTCTTCTGCTCTTCTTTTAAAATCAGTTCCTGCGCAGCAAGCTCCTGTGCTTTCTTTTCTTTTTCTTCACTTGTTTTCTTCTTTTGCGTTTCAAGTGCAGGAATATAGGTGATAGTTTCTTCGAGCGCCCGCTTTTGCGCGCGTAATTCTTTTGCGATAAACTGTGCGTTTTCTTTTATTTTCTTGTACTTGTCAATGTTGAACACTTTTCGTAAAGTGTTCATGCGAATTTCTTTGTCATCATAAATAATCTGGCGCATATTTTCTTGAGGAGTAAAAACAGTGTAGCGGTAAATCAAGTCTTTCGTGACTGCCTGCGCTTCTTTGGGATATCCCAATAATTCAATAATTCGCGCGCGCAGTTCGACGGGCGTTGCGTCAATTCTGCTGTTGTTCAGCATAAGATAGCCTGCTTCTTGTTTGACTGATTGTGCTGTTCGTTTGAGTGTTCTCCCCACCACAACGTCTTTTCCATGAAGGTCAAAGGTCAGTTCAATTCTTCCCGCGTGGCTTCCATTTCTGAGCAGCGATGTTGTTTCCAACTCCCCGCGTTTTGTTCCAAAAAGTGCGTATTCTATTGCGAGAAGCACAGTGGATTTTCCTGCGCCAATGTCTCCTGCAAGGAGTTGTGACCCTTCGCAGAAAGAAATCGTCTCTTCGACATAGGAACGAATGTTTTGGAGTTTGAGAGATTTGATGCGCATGAAAAAAGTGACGAGTGCGGACTTTAAATGGCTTTTCAATGCAATGGTCGTGTCAGAACTTTTTTAAAGTTTCAAACATTTCTTTCTTGTATGATTGTAGCGGAACAGTATCGAGGAAATAGAACTCTTGCAGCAACGCTTGATGCGCTTCATAAAGAACTTGTTCGTGAAAACATTGACGCAGTAGTAGGAATAACAAATAATATTGCTCGTCTTCTTCAAAAAACAACACAAGAAGATATGATATATAATGCATTTCAAGTAGGTGTTGCAGTTGATGTAGCAAAAAAAGACCTTCCATGTGTAAGCAGAGACACATACAGGCCACATCATTATCTTCAAGACATCGAAACACTCACACAAGAAGGAGTTGTCATGCTTGATTTTGTTCTTCCGCTCCCCCTCGAATTTGGTGATGATGGATTGCCGTATGCTCTTGCAGTAAAAATGTATTCGGGAGAAAGAGGAAGGGTTTCTGGGCTTACACTAAATCTGGGAGATACTGTTCCGCATCACATCTTTTTCTACATGTCTGAAGTGCGCTCTCTTGCGTTTGGCGACGCAGCTCATGCAGAGTTTCCTGTTCTTCTAAAAACAAAAAAAATTTAGCGAATTAACAAGCTCGCGCCAACAATCCCTGCGTCTTTGACTGACGCGCGAACAATTTTAGGTTTTTCTTGAATGCAGCGTTCATCAATCACAAGATGCATTGCTTCTTCAAAATACGTCCATGCCTGGTTCATGGAACCACCGATCACAATGATGTCAGGATCAAAAGAATGAATGCAGTTCGTCAACGCGATGCCGAGATAATATCCATACATCTTCCATACTTCTAAGGCTTTATCATTCTTCATTTCAGCAAGTTGAAAAATATCAAGAGGTTCTTTGACTTCAAGATCATATCTTTTCGCGATGTGCAAAATTCCTGTTGTTCCAAGATACTGTTCCACACAACCGCGTACAAGGTTAGGAAGCTGTTCTTCTTCGTCATGCTTGATGATCGTGTGACCAATCTCAAGGGCGTTTCCTTTGCCATTGTAGATTTCTTTATGCACTAAAAGTCCTGCGCCAAAACCAGTTCCTAATGTAATCCCTAAAACAATATTCTCTTCTTTTCCCGCGCCGTGGATTGCTTCTGCGAGCGTAAAACAATTTGCGTCATTTTCAAACACAATGGGAATCTCAAAATTATTTTTCATAGGATGACCAATGTCTGTAAACTGCGGGAGGTTGGGCGATTTCAGAATAACGCCGTATTTTGTGTTTAGAGGACCAGGGCAGCCGATCCCTATTCCTTTGATGTTGTGGTGCTTAAATTCCTGAAACAAGGAGTTAGAAATGTTGATGACTGCGTGAACAAGTTCTTCTTTTGTTTTCGGCGTTTTGAGACGCTCCAGTTTCACCACTTCTCCATCTTTATCTACAACACCTGCTTTGATGGATGTTCCACCGATGTCAATGCCCATGGTAAGTTGTTTGTCCATGAAGACTTTCTAGAGAAAGGAGTATTTATGTTTTGCTGTAGATGCAGAAGAGTATGCATTTCTTGCTATTAAGCTCGTTTAGCTAAAGGAAGATAATAGCGAAATGTTGTTCCAGTAGTTGTTTTTGTTGGATCAACATATCCATGAGGATGTTCTTTATTTATAGTAATAAGAGTTCCTTCAGGATCGTAAATAGTTGTTTCAAGCGTGACATCTTGTTTGCCCCGTTGCGCGGCAAGCGCTGAGCTATTGAGGCCGTCCCCTTGACCAGGGAATTTCATCTCTTTAAAGCCGCTGACGCCAGGCCTAAAAATCTGGCAAATGGTATCATATAATGTTGGTTGTTCTTCTAGGATTCCTGCAGTTTGTGCGGCTTTTTGGACAACAGAAGGATATACTCCAATGCCATGGTCACTAATTTCAATAACACAATAATCTCCTTCACGATAGGGTCGCATGGTTATTGTGTATGGTTTTGTTGTATCAAGACATGCTTTGACAGCGTTTCGCACTGTTTGGTAGAATCGGCGAACAGTGAATGAAGGAATAACGCGAACAAGGTCATATCCCGCATGACGATCAAAAATAATTTTTTTCTCTTTCATTTCTTTTTCTGAGAACTGTTCAACCATAACAAGAAGATTTCCAACAGTAATATCTTCTTCTGTGTCAATATGCAGCCACATTTCTAATTGTGCCACGCCTGTTTTTATTCCTTCTAAACAGCTTATGTTGGAAGGATCTTCCTGCCAGAGTTCAGCATTTCCAAGAAGTATTGTTAAGCTTGAGTTTAAATCATGACGAAGTGAAGCGACAGCAATAGCGTCTGGATATGTCGCTGCTGCTGCTCTTGTTTCGGTCAAAATGTCTCGTATTCGTTCAGCAGAATTATAGATATGCTCTAAATGCGGAGCGCGAGTCTCAGGAGAAGGTGCTTGTTCTAAAAGTGCAATATCACTCTCTATTGTGACGGGAAGAGAACCTAATGCTTGCCGAAGAAATGTGCATGCATGTACAAGCGTTGTTTCTAAATCTTGTTCCATCTGTAAGAGAGATCTATAATTATTTATAAATTAGTGGATGTTTACTACTGGTAAGAGAGAAGAGTTAAGAAGAATAACAGACCACCTCTCTTTTTGGTTCTTTCTTTAGAGTAGTCATCAAAAACAAAAACTATATATAGATTGCTCCACTAAAAAATTCCATAAGTGGTGTGTGCTGTGCAGGTGTTTGAATATGCGTTGGAGTTTAATATATGTCCAGTCTCTTCTTATAGCACTTCTAGCGCTTTCGTTTCTTCCTTCAACCAGTGCTCTTGAGATAAGCTACACAGAAGAAGCGTCGATTTATCCAAACGAAACCGCAGTCTACGCCTTTGTTGTCTCAACAGAAGGCAGGTCAACAGAAAAAGCAGAAATTCTCCTCACCTTGGATTCAAAGTGGAGCTTTGAAACAGATCCGCTCTCGTATCTTTCGGGATTTACAGTGAGTGGCGTAGAAGACACGATGTTTGACCTTATTATAACTCCTTCATCACCATATATCTCATCTGGAAAATACGCGATTCAGATTCCAATTCGTTCTGAAACAGGAGAAGAAGAAGTCGCGGATCTCATTTTGCACATTAAAAACCCAGACGCGTTGACAGGCTATCTTCCTGCATTAAACTTTTTGCTTGACGCGCAGGAACAAATAGACCCACGTCAAACGCAGAAAGTCAAGCTGGAAATTGAAAACAAAAATCCCCTAGATGTTGGAGAACTCACTGTTCAACTTACCAGTGATCTTTATAATGAAACAAAAACAACAACTGTTGGTCCATTAGGCACTGCGAGTGTGCTGTTTGAAATTCATTATGATGCGCAGCAGTCACCAACAGAAGACCTTCTTACAATTGCTGTTTTTATGGGAGAAAAAGCATTTACTCCTATAAGAAAAGAAATTGAGATTATTCCATACGCAGATATTGTGGAAATACAATATCCAACCAAAAGCTTTTTGTTCAAGACAACGCAGACAACAGAGTACACAAACAAAGGAAATAGCGAGGTCACAAAAGAATTGACCTTCGCAACATCAAGTTTTGAACAGTATTTCACAGGAGGAAATTCTGACGGCGCGGTTGTTGAAGAGGAAGGTTTGTTGTACTATAAAACAAGCGTGACATTGCCTGTCGATGTTCCTGTGCTCGTTACCTATTCAGTCAATTACCGTCCAATTTTATATCTGATTATTTTGCTCGCAGGAGCAGTATGGTTGTATTACATATTCAGAAGCCCTATTGTCATTAAGAAAGAAGTAATGACTTTGCATACGAATAAAGAAGGGCAAAGCAAATTAAAAATTCTTCTGCACATCAAAAATAGATCTATGAAACTCATTGATGATGTTGAAGTCATAGATAAAATTCCAGCTGTTGCGGAGATTGAGAAGCATTTCGAGTTGGGAACAATGAAGCCAGAAAAAATATTGAAGCATGAAAAAGCAGGAACAGTGTTGCAGTGGCATATTCCGCATGTCGAAGCGTATGAAGAGCGCATCATCACATACAAAGTAAGTTCTATTTATCAGATTGTTGGTGACTATAAATTGCCTGCGGCAGTTGTTCGATTCAAGAATAAAAAGCAGCAGTCCACAAGAGTTGTCTCAAACACTGTAAAAGTAGGAAAGAAGGCAGAAGATAAATAAGGGTATTTTTCTAGTTCATTTCATTTTTTTAAGAAGTTGTAATCTAAAAAAGAAAGAGAATAAGACGCTCGACAAATGCTCGCGTCTTAACGCACAAGGTCTCTCAGGAACGTTCGACCTTGTGCGTTTACTAGCAAAAACAACAATATGGCGCCGACGGGGCGAGGGTTGGCTCCTTCGGAGTGCCCCGTAGGACAAAATTCAAAGAATTTTGTCCGTAGGCCGCCATCGTTGTTGTTGTTTTTGCTTTTTTATCAAAATGATTCTTTCCTTCACAAAACATATATAACTCCTAAAAATTCATCTTTCCATGGAAGCAAAACGATATATTCTTCTCTATCTCATACCACTCTTCCTCTACGCAGGAGCGATTGCCTATTCTTCAACGATTTCAGACTTTCCGACAATACGGGGAGTTGTGACAGATGAACCTGTTCCAGAAGGAGCATGGACAGGAGATGAGATAGAACATATTCTTGCGTATGCGTTGCTCGCATTCTTATTCTTTCGGGCAATTAAAGAAACAAAGTATCGTCATCTTGGAATAGCTGCAACAATTATTTTCTGTATCAGCTTCGGATTTTGGAATGAACTTCAGCAGTCTTTTATTGCAGAACGGTCATTTAGTATGATGGATATGGTCTGGAATATGCTGGGCAGTTTGTTTGTGAAATTGTTGTAGAAAAAGGATCCCCGCTCCCGAACGCATGCGCTGGGTCGTGTTCGTGACTGTTTCTTATTGCTTTTTGTTATTATGGTGGTTGAAGTATATATAATTTGTGGTCTTTTACTGACGAGGAAGGTTATATGATGGTTATTTCCAATCTTCTATTATCAAAGAGACTTTACTGACAAACTTCCTTGCGTTCTCAAACATTTCTTGAAGCCGTCGTTCTGTATATGTTTGGATTGCAGAATATCTTGCAATATGACTTTCTCTCTTTGCTTCTTCAAAGTATTTGACATATTCATCCTCAAAAATTTTATGAGATTGGTTTAATATCTCCAAATCTTCTTTCTCTATTTGGTTTGGAATACAGAGATACCCCAATGCAACTTCTGCTGCATCATGGTCATGCACTTCATATCCTTTAGTAAGAATAAGTGCTTTCGCACAGTAGAGCATAGAATAATAAAAAACAGTGATTGCCCAATAGTTCCAATAAAGTTTTTCTGGCTCTCCTTTTTGTGGTTTTATGTCTTTGATATGCCTTGCAATCTGAAGACTGTTTTCTCCTTTTTTCAGGAAGAGCTTGATTTTAAAGATGTTCCTGGATGCAGTTATTCTGTCATTTTTGAGATACTCAGTAAATAATTCCTTGTAGTTATCCATGAAGCACACACTCCCAAAAGAGTTCAGAATTGTTCAGGATTATATGATTTTCTAATACTTGCTTCCCCACATTCTCCTCTTTCTCATAAAGCATCATTATAAATTCTGACTTTGTGATAAATATAGGGTTGATCTTCTTCTTGAATAAAAGTTCATATTTGGAGAATGAGAGTGATTTTTCTCCTTTTTTGTTGATAACTAAGATGTCAATGTCAGAAGCTGTTCTTTCAGTACCTTTTGCGAAACTTCCAAACAAGACAACGATATCAGTTGTGTTCAATTCTCCAACTATCTTTTTTATGACTGGCTGCTTCTCTAAAAATTCTTTTTTCTCTTCTGCTGAACTGATCGTTAAATACGATTTCACTTCTGCATTTTGTGTGTGAAGCGTGACTGTTTTTGCTTTTCCAACAGTTTGAAAGAGTATTAAATCAGTCATTTCTTGTATTGTTCTATAGAATGTCGCATATGGTATTTTTGTTGCTTTACTTAATTCAAGCATGGTGAAGGATTTTTCAATGTGTTTTCCAAGATAATTAATGATCTTTAGTCTATTATCCATTTTTGGATAACATTATCCATTAATGATATATAAAGGTTTTGGTGAGAAAACTTGTCAAGGACATGAGAAACTATTGATTGCGATTGGAGAGTTTTAGGATTCCTCGTTGTCTCTTCTTCTCATGAAAACGCGCAACAAGCTCAGGAACATCGCTTTCTTTCATTCCTACTTTCTGCGCTGCTTGCTTTAACGGCTTTGTGATTGCAGCAAATGTTTGTGTTGTCATTTTTCACATACGCTCTTTCGAAGAAAAAAACCAGTCCAAGCCAATTGCGGACTCGGACATGGTATCTAATCCCCGCTCCCGA